>JAFEBR010000306.1 GCA_018242565.1 Planctomycetota bacterium
CCCCAACGGCAAGGCAAAACGAGTTGAGTACGGACACGGGTGATCAGAAACGACTGCGGCACACGCCCCGAGGCACGACCTCGGGGCCGTGGCCCGGTTCTGATGGCGACTGGCGTCGCACGGTCCCCTGCTCTGCTGCGACTCGGCTGAAACGCTGCCCGAAACCAGGCCATGCCCGGCCAGGCATGGCAACCCCGACCTTCGCCGCCACGGATCGCGACGGACCCCAAGTAATGAATTACTACGCTCGAATTGTGTTTGGTGCCATTGTATTTGGCGCCAGTGGGCGACCGTGGCGACAGTCCTGCAACTGGATGGTCAGCATCGCTCTGCTGCTGCTCGTGAGCGCCGCCCAGGCCCGCGCCGCCGTCGATTTCAATACGGAAGTGGCTCCACTGCTGGCCCGCCGCTGTCTCGATTGCCATGGGCGATCCGAGAAAAAGGGGGGCCTCGACCTCTCGTCGCAGAAATCGGCACAGGCGGGCGGCGATTCGGGCCCGGCGATTGTCCCCGGAAAACTCGACGAGAGTGCCCTGTGGGCCCGCGTCTCGCAGCACGAGATGCCACCCAAGAAACCGCTCCCCCAGGCCGAGCTCGACATTCTGAAACGGTGGATCGAAGGGGGCGCATCCTGGGGTGTCGATCCGATCGATCCGTTCCGCTATTCCAGCGACAATCGGGCCGGATACGACTGGTGGTCGCTGCAACCTGTCCAACGCCCTGCTCTGCCCGAGGTCCCCGCGAAAACGACCATTGGCACCCCTGTCGATCGGTTTATCGCCGCCGGCCTGGCCGCCCGCGGACTGACCCAGGCCCCGCTTGCCGACAAACGCACCCTCATCCGTCGGCTGTCGTTTGACCTGCTGGGCTTGCCCCAGGCCCCGGCCGAGGTCGAGGAGTTCCTGGCGGACGACTCTCCGCAAGCCTACGCCCGGCTGGTCGAGCGGTTTCTTGATTCACCCCACTATGGGGAACGGTGGGGGCGACACTGGCTGGACATCGTCCGTTTTGGCGAAAGCCAGGGCTTCGAACGCGATCGGTATCGACCGCAGGCCTGGCCGTACCGCGACTGGGTCATCTCGGCGTTCAATGCCGATCTGCCCTACGACGAATTTGTCCGGTCGCAGATCGCGGGTGATGTGCTGCACCCCGATGATCCGCGCGGCACGATCGCCACCGGGTTCCTGGTGGCGGCCCCGTGGGATGAAGTTGGGCAGTCGCAGCAGAGCGCGGCGATGAAAGCAGTCGTCCGGCAGGATGAAATGGAAGATCTGCTGGCCACGACTGGCCAGACATTCCTCGGACTGACCGTAAATTGCGCCCGTTGCCACGATCATAAATTCGACCCCGTCAGCCAGACCGATTATTACCGGCTGGCGGCAACGCTGGCCGGTTCGCGCCACGGCGAACGCGACAGCCTTTCGGCCCCGTTGGCACCTGCCCTGGCCAGTCGCCGTGACGAACTGCAGCGTCAGGAACAGGAAAAACTCCGCCTGCTGGCAGACATTGATGCGCCCGCCCGTAAAGGAATTCTCGCCGCACGTGAGTCGGCGAAGGTTCCCCCGGTTCCCGTGCCGCAGCCTGTCGCCCGCTGGGAGTTCGATGGGAACCTGCAGGACGCGGTCGGCCAACTGCACGGCACCGCGCATGGAAATGCACGCGTGTCGGCAGGCCGCCTGCTGCTCGACGGCAAAGACAGCTATGTCGACACGCCGCCGCTCCCCCAGGAAATCACGGCCAAGACACTCGCGGTCTGGGTGGCACTGGCCAACCTGGAACAGCGGGGCGGCGGCGCGATGACCATTCAGACCCTCTCGGGGGCCTTGTTCGATTCGGTGGCGTTTGGTGAACGTGACGCCGGTCAATGGATGGCCGGCAGCAACGGCTTCAGTCGTTGGCAGAGTTTTCAGGCGCCTGCCGAAACCGTGGCCGGACCGGACACGGTCTGCGTGGTGCTCGTCTTCGGCAACGATCGCACGATCACCGCGTATCGCAATGGACGACGCTATGGAACGCCCTATGCCGCCCCTTCGCTGGCCACGTACGAATCGGGGAGAGCGCAGATCCTGTTCGGCCTGCGGCACACTCCCCCGGGTGGCGACCGCTTTATCGCCGGCGCTATCGATCGGGCGGCCCTGTTTGCCCAGGCACTGACGGCCGACGAAGTCGCCGCGCTGGCCGGTGTCACCAGCGACGTCATCACCGAGAACCAGATTGTGGCCGCGCTCTCGGCTGAGCAACTCCAGCGACGGCGGCAGATCCAATTTGACTTGTCGCGAATTCGCCTCGAACAACGCCTGCTCTCGGGGCTGCGGACCTACGCCATCGCCCCCGCGGCACCTGAGCCGACGTTTGTGCTGTCGCGCGGCAACCCGGCCCAGAAGGGCGAAGCGGTCGGCCCCGGCGCTTTTGGTTCGCTGTCCGGCATGTCAGCCGATCTGGGCATCCCCGCGGACGCGCCTGACGCGCTGCGTCGTCGTCGCATCGCCGAGTGGATCACCGACCCGCACAATCCGCTGACGCCCCGGGTCATCGTCAATCGCCTGTGGCATTACCACTTCGGGGCGGGAATTGTCGATACCCCCAACGACTTTGGCTTTAACGGCAGTCGCCCGAGCCATCCCGAACTGCTCGATTGGCTCGCCAGCGAACTCATGCAGCCCACGGTCGCATTTCCCTCGGAAGCCGACGCCACCCCGAAGGCCAAACCCTGGTCGCTGAAACACATCCACCGCCTGATTGTTCACTCGGCAGCCTACCGGCAGTCGTCGACGATCAACGCACAGGCCAGGCAGGTGGATGCCGGCAATCGCCTGGTGTGGCGCCGCAATCCGCAGCGACTCGAAGCCGAAGCGCTGCGTGACGCGATCTTGTTTGTCGCGGGCGAACTCAATCCGCAGATGGGAGGGCCCGGCTATCAGGATTACCGCACCTTCAACTTCAATTCGCAGTTCTACGAACCGATCGATCCGGTCGGCTACGAGTTCAATCGGCGGACGGTCTACCGCACCTGGATTCGGTCGGGTCGCAACGAATTTCTGGATGTTTTCGATTGTCCGGACCCTTCGACCGCCGCTCCACGCCGGGCCGTGACGACAACTCCGTTGCAAGCCTTGGCGCTGCTGAACAATTCCTTCACGATGCGTATGGCAGAGCAACTGGCCGCCCGCATCGAACGTGAGGCCGGCTCGGGCGAAACGGCCCAGGTTGCCTGGCTGTATCGACTGGCGTTCAATCGGACGCCAGCCCCTGACGAGTCGGCACTCGCCCGGAAGCACGTCGAACAGCATGGATTGGCCGCGCTCTGCCGAGTGGTTCTGAATTCCAACGAGTTTCTTTACATCGACTGAATCTGAGAAGGCGTCATGATACACCCCTGGCACGATGTTTTTCCCGGCGAGAAATTGCCGACCGAATTTAATGCGATCATCGAAATCCCGATGGGCTCGAGCGTGAAATACGAACTCGATAAGCGTACGGGATTGATCAAGCTCGATCGCGTGTTGTACTCCGCCGTGTACTACCCTGCGAACTACGGTTTCATTCCGCAGACGTTGGCCGAAGATGATGATCCGCTGGACGTGCTCGTCTTGTGCCAGGAACCAGTCGTGCCGCTGACATTGGTAAAAGCGCGGGCCATCGGCCTGATGACGATGATCGACTCAGGCAAGAAAGACCACAAGATTCTGGCCGTGGCAGTGCACGACCCCGAATTCAACGGCTTCACCGAAGCCAGCCAGTTGCCCGTCCACCGGTTGAGCATGCTGCGACGCTTCTTCCAGGACTACAAAACCCTCGAAGGCAAAGCGGTCGAAGTCGACGAATTGACGCCGGCTGAATTCTCGACCCCGATCATTAACGATTCGCTGCAACGCTACAGTGAACAGCGTCGCCGCGGATTTCGGGCTTAACGCGGACGCTGCCGACACCTGATCCGCACGCCACGATTTCTGAGGCGGGCCGCCACGCGACGACAGGAGATCTCGATGGACCTGAATCGACTCAATCGCCGAGACTTTCTCGCCTGGCCGGCCTGCGGACTGGGTGGCGGAGCTCTGTTGTCGTTGCTGGCCCAGGAAGGGCTCGTCCGGGCCGGCGCGGTTCCGGGCGAGGCCGACGATCTGCCGCCGCATCATCCACCGAAGGCCAAACGCGCCATTCACTTTTTCCTGTGTGGCGGCGTAAGCCAGGTCGATACGTTCGACTACAAGCCGGAACTGGACCGACTGCACGGCCGATCGCTGACCGCCGACGAGCGTCCTGATGTGTTCTTCGGACAAGTGGGCCTGCTGCGCCGCCCCGACTGGGGTTTTCGACAATACGGCCAGTGCGGGCACTGGGTGTCTGATTTGTTTCCGCATCTGTCGGGCGTGGTGGATGATCTCACGTTCATCCATTCGATGTTCGCCGAGACGTCCAATCACACGCCGGCGACATTTCAGGCCAACACCGGCTTTCGATTAAACGGGTTTCCGACGATGGGAGCCTGGCTCAGCTACGGGCTGGGCAACGAAACCGAAGATCTGCCGACTTACATCGTCATTGCCGACAACCGCGGCCAGCCTGCGGGCGGATCGATCAATTGGACGAACGGCTTTCTGCCGGCGCGGCATCAGGGGGTGTTGATGCGCAGCCAGGGGCCGGCCATTTCGGACCTGACGCCGGCCCGCCCTGTCGCCGCGAAGACCGAACTCGACAATCGGCGCCTGCTCGAACAATTCAATCGTCGGCACCTCGACGCCCACGACGGCAGTGATGACCTGTCGGCCCGGATCCGCGCGTACGAAATGGCCGCCCGAATGCAGATGGTTGTGCCGGAAGTCACCGCCCTCGATCGCGAAACGGCCGCCACCGCGGCGATGTACGGACTCGACCGCCCGGAAACGGCCGACTTCGGTCGCAGTTGCCTGCTGACCCGCCGCCTGCTGGAACGCGGAGTCCGATTCGTGCAACTGTTTTCGGGGGGCGCCTTTGGCTCGCCCCGTATCAATTGGGACGCTCACGAAAACGTCGTCGAGAACCATGGCAAAGAAGCACTGCGAATCGACCAACCCATCACCGGCCTGATTCGCGACCTGAAACAACGCGGCATGCTCGAAGACACGCTGCTGATTTTCTCGTCGGAATTCGGCCGAACACCCTTCACCCAGTCGGCGGACGGCGTGCTGGGGTTAGGTCGCGATCATAATCAGAACGGCTTCACGGTCTGGCTCGCCGGGGCCGGACTCAAACCGGGCACAGCTTACGGAGCCACCGACGACGTTGGCTATCGGGCCGTCGAGAAACGCACGAGCTGGTACGATTTTCACGCGACGATTCTGCACCTCTTGGGGGTCAATCATGAGCGGCTGTCGTACTATCACAACGGGATCCGGCGGCGTTTGACCAACGTGCATGGCGAAGTCCTGCACGAGATTCTCGCGTAACCACGGCGGCCTGTGCAGTCCGAGGGGCGCCAGCCCCGATCACCAATGAGCGGGCAGATCAGATCTCGAACCGGAATGTGTGGCTGAGGAACCGGCCGATTCTGCGGGCCAACGAACGCGGGGCCGTCACAATCCTGGCCTGGCCGGCTTCGCCCACGAGCACCGTGATGTCAGTTCTCTCGAAATCGACGCGCACCTGGTAGGCGGTATGCACGGGTCGATGCCGTCCCGATTCGTCGACTCGCGTCGGAACTGTACCGGCAGGCAACAGTTCCACGGGAATCACCTGCAAATCGAGTTCGGCAATTTCACGTACGGTTCCCGTCAGTATGCGGCCGGGCGACTGCTCCAACTGCACCTCGACACGCTGTCCGGCCTGCACGAAATCGATATCGCGCTGATCGAGCACCAGCCATCCTTCGCATTTCTTCGGATCGCCAATCTGACACAGCAATGTGCCGGTCTCCAGGGCGCTCCCCAGGTTTGGTTCATCCAGGGGGCTGCCGGACCAGGTCTCCAGCTCATCGTCGGTCTCGCGCTGGGGCTTCCGCCGTACTGGTAACAGGGTTCCCGCAACAGGTGCCGTGATGACCAGTCGCTGCTCGTCAGCCAGACGTCGCGCCAGCCGCTCTTCCAAGTCTGCCAGGCTTTCGTCGGCCGTGGGAATCAGTGCAGCCGCCGCGGGGTCGGTTGCGCGTCGCCGTTTCAAGTTCTCGAGCTTCAATTTCTGCTCATTGCGTTTACCGGTGAGCTGCGCGATTTCGTATTTGAGTTCCAGGTTTTCGAGGACGGCAATCGGTTCTTCCGGGCTGACGACGGCTCCCAGTTTGGCCATCTTGACGAGGGAACCGGGCACAGTCACATACACATGCCGCGATGTCCCGGCATCCATCAATGCGGGAGCCGCCACACGATGCGGCAGAGGTACGAACAGGACCGCGGCCGCACCAGCGGTCAGGACCAGTCCGCTGAACAGGGCACGTCGCGGTCGCATGTCACGGTTCCAGGAAGCCTGTTGTAGAAATTTTCCGATGCGCCACAGGGGACCGGCCAGCATCCCGATCAGAACCAGACAGGCCAGTCCCTCGACGAGAACTTCCAACCGGTGTGGCTTCAGCACATTATGCAGCAGGAGCAGAATCCCCAGTGTAATTGCTACCCGGTAGACCGCCGAGGCCAGGCCAAACAGCCCCAACCCCAGCCGACGCCAGCGACTCTGCTCCCCATCGCGTTCCACGGGGATCCCCAGCAACGTGCCTGCCCCCCAGTCGCGCAGCACCGCCGTGGCATGCTGCGAGAGGTTGGGAATCTCCACCAGGTCGGCCAGAATGAAATATCCATCGTAGCGCAGCAGCGGATTGCCATTGAACAACAGCGTGCTCACCGAACAGACAAGCATCAGGTGGAAACACAGCGTATTGAACAGCCCGGGTTCACTGAACCACCAGCCAAAGGTGCCGAGCGCTGCGAGGACGAGTTCAACAAAGACGCCCGCGGCCCCCACCGCGGCCCGCTGCCATTTGCTTTCGATCATCCAGGCATCGGTCACGTTGCAATAGAGGCAGGGAGTAAAGACCAACAGCAGCAACCCCATTTCATGGCAGTCCCGGCCAAAATGCCGGCAGGTCACGGCATGCCCCAGTTCGTGCAAAACCTTGGTCACCCCTAAAGCCAGACTCAGCCAGATCATGTTCGCCGGCGTGAGCAGTGAATTGGCATCGGGCCAGCGGGCCTGCACGGTGTCGAACTGAAACAGCACGAGCAGCAACGCGGCGACCACCAGCAGGCAACCCAGTCCCAGCGTCCATGGCGAAAACAGCCAGGCGCACCGCGGCGCCAGCCAGTCGAGCGCGCGCTGGGGGTCCAGGCCTCGAAACCGAATCGCCAGGACATTTGAAGCCGTCGCCCCCAGGTCACGCAAACGCGTCTTGCGAAACCGCTTCAGCAGTTCATCGGTTTGCCCTGGGGCATCGGCCAGTAACAGTCCCTCGCCATGCAGCGTCGCCAGGAACGATTGCAACTGGCTGATCGCCAGGCGACGGGGCGCGAATTCACGCTCAAATTTCTCGCGCAACCCATCCAATGTGGCGGTGCCATCCAGTGATGCGAAGATACAGTATTCTTCATCGCGCAGATGAAAATACCGCAGACGAACGGGGTCCTTGATGGCCCAGAAGCGTTCCCCGCCGAAGGTTTGCGGCACGGCCTCGAGGTCGGCCCTGCGCCGTAACGCCAGGCGTCGATTCATTCCGGCAGGATTGGCAGAAGCGAGCGACATGGGCCAGGCCACCCGACAGCAGAACCGTCGGAAAGGTGTTAGAAATCACGGACTGCGAAGGGACTAACCAAAATCATGGAGTGTCAGAGCCAGGTCACCGTGATCGGCAGATCGCGAACCGGCGCTGGTCATAACCTCACTTCTCGGGACGCCGCGCGGCTTCGGCGGTTTTCTCGTCGCGAATCGTAATCTTGCCTCGCAAGCCAGGGTTCAATTGCAGCTTGCTGTTGTCGATTTCCGCCCAGACGCGAATTGTCTGGTTGATGTGATCGACTTCCGGACTGACAAACACAATTTCTCCGCCGAATTCCGCACCAGGCTGATCGGGCAGATCGACCTGAAACGTCACCTTTCGCCCCACCAGTCGGTCTTTGAGTCGATTGGCTGACACGAAGAACTCAACACGCAGTCGGTCGAGACGCAAGACACGCACAACGGTTTTCCCGGCTTCGACCCATTCGCCAGCGTGCGAATTCACCTGCACGACCATTCCGGAAATTGGTGAGACGATCTCCCGACGGTCAATCGCGTGCCGAGCCACTTTCACTGCAGTCTCTTTCAGCCGGGCGGTGAGTTGGGCCGTCTCTTGTTCGATGACCGCCTGAGCCGTTTCCAGTTCGGTTTTGTCGGCAGCCAACCGCAGGCGGTCAATCTCGGCATCCGAGACAGCATTCTTCTTAATTGCGTTCGAATCGAGCGCCCGACGCAATTCCGTTTTGGCGACATCATGGGCTTTCCGGCCGATGCGGATTTTCAGATCATTTTCAGCCTGCTTTTTGGCGATGTCGAATTCGACCGTGGCCGATTCCAACGCCAGTTTCGATTCGGTGTCTTCGATGCGGGCCAGGACATCATGGCTTTCGACCATCTGCCCTTCCTTGACCTCGACGACGGCGATGACCCCATCGACTTTCGCAGGAACCTCCACCTCTTCGATGATCGTCAACAAAGTCGTATCGTGATCCAGTTCCACGGACGGAACGACCTCGCGCTCGGCCCCCGATTTCGGCCGCGTGCCGGCCGAAATCGGAGTCTTGGGGTCGCGACCACGGTCCGCCGGTGCTTCGACGATGCCGGGTTTCACGGCGGGTTTCTCGGTCGCCTTCGACTTCGCCGCATCACCTGCCGCCTTGCGGGCCGTCGCCGGTTCCCCCAGACGATCGGCTCCCTGGAACCCGAGCAATCCCCACAGCAGCAGTACAGGCCAGATTCTCATGTTAGAAGAGCACTTTCTTCTGGATCGTTTCCCAGAGACTGTGGAACCACACGAAGCCGATGGAGCGTCGCCCGCAGTGAATTCGCGACACGGCCGTCGCGCCCGGCCGCAATCCGGGAATGTCGTCGCGTTGAATGCTGACTGTTACCAGCACGGTCGCTTTTTCGGGAGGCCGGACATCGGTCGCCAGCGAGATTTCCGACACGGTACCGTAGTAGGACGTTCCGGGATCGGTCGCCAGCAGGAACGTCACCGCCAGAGGCTGTGTCTGTTGTCGGCTCGCCTCGAGGACGTGCCCGATCCGATCGTCTGGCACCTCGACTTCGAGCACCCAGGGCCCCTGGCGATCAGCCACCTGCATCAGGATCTGACCTTTCTGGACCGGCCGAGCTTCCAGCAACTGCCGGACGTTCCAGGTCACCACGGTCCCCGTCAACGGACTGCGGACCAACAAATCGTCCTGCTGCAGTTTCAGAATCTCGTGCTGGCGTTCGAGGCTGTTCAGGGTCTCTCGCAATTCCGTCTCTTCGGCCGTCAACTGGTTGTACTTTTCCCGGTCGGCCGCCGATTGCGGACTCAATTTCAATCGAGTGGCCTGCACACTCGACAAGCGCTGGCGGGCCGTTGCCAGTTCGCCCAGCACGCGCGTCGTTTCAAATTCCAACTGCGAACGGGTCATGACCGCCAGCACATCGCCCGCCTCGCAATCTTTGCCATGATCGGCCCGCACTTCGGTGACGATGCCATCGCTGCGGGCGAACACGTTACGGCGCATTTGTGGTTGCAACAAGCCGCGACCTTCGATGGCAAAATCAGCGGGAACAACCAGCAGCGCCAGACCAATCAATGCGATCGCCGCCAGCACGGCCACAGTTTTCGGCAACTGCCGGGCGGCGATAAACCAACGGGCCTGACCCAGCGTTTGAACTACCCCATAAAATGGCAGGCTTTCGTGTTCGAGTGCGTTGCCCAGTGCTAACTCGGCATGCCGGCACACCGCCGCCACTTTTTGTCGACAGGCTTCGTCGAATTCCGCACCGCCAAACCGCTCGACGACTAACGCGCCGATCGGGTCGGCGGGGTCTTGGTCGGTCGTTCCCGGCGCGGCCCGTGCCGCGAGCGGAATGACCGCAACTGAGCGGGCCTGCGACGCATCGCGCCAGGCATCCAAGGGCAGGGCAATCTGCGGGGCCACGTCTTCCCGCTCGCCAGACTGCCAGAACGGCGTGCGCGTTCGCAGGACGGCTTCGACCAGGTCTTCCAGTCGGCGGATCACATTCGCGCGGGGGTCGACCGATTCCACTCCACTGACGGCCACCACCCGCATGCGCCGTGGTCGCCGCACCGCGACACTCAACCGATCACAATCAATCAACCGGCGGCCCTCATTCGCGACCGCGAGTGCCGTTGCGCCGACTTCCAGCGAGGCATGCACATCGAGGCCAAACCGCTCGATCGCATGCGCCTTGGCCGCGACCGCCTGCAGCACTCGCACGCGTCGCTGGCGGTGGAAATCTCCCGCCATTTCGCACAGCGCGGCCAACAGCCGCAAATACCCCTGATGTTGAGAGGGAGAACCCCCCGGACGCTGTACAACTTCGAGAACACCCGTCAGTTCACCGTCGGCTTCGTTGTCGGAAGCCACTGCGGCCGCTCCGGCGGACATGGGATACAGGGCGATCAGAAACTCTGTCGGATTCGGAGACGCCCCGCCGGCCGAACCAGAATGCGGCAGGACGACGCGACCTTGTTCGCTGTCGAGAACGACCTGCAGTAACTCGCGATGAGCAGGGGCCGCCATCAGGGTTTCAATCACCCGCTGCCGAGACTGGTCGACCCGGGAATCGAGCGTCCAGGCACCGCTCTCGGATTTCAACCAGACTGCGCCCCCGCTGGCCCCCAGAGCGCGGACGGCGCGCTCCAACAACTGGCGATGAAACTCCGGGGGAGTCGATTACGCCCGCGAAAGCCGCGAGACCTCATCCAGCAGGTCGTCGATTTCCTGCAGGGTCGCTTCCCCTGGCAGGAGCGTCGCCGGATCTGTTTCAGGAATGGGCATGGCGGAATTATATCCAAATGCACGCGAATGCGCGCAGAATGAGCCCGCGACACGGGCACAAATCCCTCTATTTTCCGGCCGAAACCCGCCCCTCCATGGCTTCCAGCCAGCCCGTCCCCAACCGTTTGATCGTCTTTTCGCAAGCTGCGAGTTCTGGGCAATCCGTGCGGGCCCAAATTGACGAGCCAGCGACCGGTGAACCAGGCAACTCGCGGTCGGCCCCGCGGCCAGAAACGACCGAGTGACCGACAGGCTCCTGCTCTCCGCTTTATGTAGATCCTGCCCCCCAACTGCCCGATCCCGAAAGTGATTCCCTCCCAAATTGGCTGTCGCAGGCG
>JAFEBR010000307.1 GCA_018242565.1 Planctomycetota bacterium
ACCGATTGTAGGCCTCACACATTGCGTTGATCCGGCGAAAATCCATGTTCTGCAGAGTTTTCAGCCAGCGCTGATTGAACCGCCGGAACGAGCCCACCATTTTGTCGATAACCTCTTCCAATTCCGCGGCGGATTGAAATGGGGGGTGGGGTCTCCGCAACACCGGTCGCCAGGCGGTGTGCAATTGCCGCAGGTAGCGGGCCTGGTCGGATGACGTCCAGAGACCATCAAACAAGTCGGCTTCAGGAACCACGGCCAGCAGAATTCCCAGCCGCAAGCGGGGCATTTCGAGTAACACTTCGCGTTCCTGCCGACACTGCTCGAGCAGGGCTTTCCAGACCGTTTCCAAATCCTGCGCCCGGCGTACGAACGCGGGCGCATCGGTCAGCGGCAGATTCTTGCCATAAAGCTGATAATCACCGTCGGTTGACATCGCCTCTTTTCACACGCGGGTGGATCCCCGAAGCATGGGGCGATTGCCGGCACGCGAGAGATCCTTCAACACGCAGCTTGTCCGAGCGAACGCTCACTGTCAATCGCCATGCGACTTGTTCCCCGACACTTCCAGATGCTGATCACGAGTTTCGCAGCGTGTTGCGAGACCACAATCACAATTTCAAAACGGGATAGACCAGTGGCACATCGGTCGGTTGATCGGCCCGCACCTCAACCTCCAGCGATTTGTGCAGGTACCCGATCCGTTCGTGCCAGACCTTGAACTGGTACTTTCCTGGTGGCAGGCCGCGAATCGCGAACCGTCCCTGCTGGTCGCTGACAGCCACCCACGGATGACCGGTCACGAACACCACGCTGCGGGAACCGGGCAACAGATTCGAACGTGCAATAAACGGCAACGCTTCGGGCTTGTCGAAGCGCCACGTGATCGTTTCCCCAGGCCGGACCAGACGATTCAGCGGACTATTGCGCAGGGGTTCAATGTGGAAATCACCGGACTCGGCATCGTGGTTGCTGACCCGCAGTCGTTGCAGGGTCCGGACCAGAACAACCCGTGGCGAAAATTGCCCATCCCGAATCTCGATGTCCACCGGTTGCCGCGACATCGGCGGCACCGGCACCCCCTCGGGGGGCAGCGCGAGAAACACAATGACATGAGCCACGCCACGCGTTTCGGCATCCACCAGCAGTGATTCGTCGAAGACAGGCGGAGATCGGCGATACCGAGTGTCCCCCAGCATTCCCTGAATGATCGTTTTGGGCGGGGGTTCGCCCTCATACACGACCTGCCCGGTGATCACAACTTTCTCATCGGCCGGTTCCGCCACGGCCGCCGCTTCCGCCGCCGCGATGGCGGGTTTGACGGTCACCTGAAATTCGAGTGTTGCTGTGCCGCCAGCGGTCAGACTCAGCTCCCGACCGGTCTTCCCATCCGCCGGATCGATCAGTTCATAATCGGACTGTGGCAGAATCGAGATGCCATACCGGCGGGTCCCGGGAGGTACCTTGAGTTCAATCACTCCCGCCGCATTGGTCAGACGAAAGTCGGGAACGGGCAGCAGATCCTGGAGATCTCGCCTCTCCCCCTCCGGCCGCGGACGAAACCAGGCGGCCACTTCAGACACTCCCTGTTGCGTTGCTCGATCGACTACCCGCAATTTCAAATGCGCGCCGCGTTCCAACGCCAGTTCGACCGGCCGCTCCTGCCCCGCTTGCCAGACCAAGTTCTGGATGACTGCCAGGCAGTCGCTGTCGGTCGGGGGGACGGCCCGCACCACAAATTCACCGGCCGGCAATCGCCAAGTCACAAGGCCCTGGTCGTCACTGACCCCTTGAGCCTGCGCATGGATCCCCTGCGGTGGTGTGTGCGCCAGCAGTCGCACACCGGCCACCGGTTGCCTGGAACCGGTGGCGACCACCTTCACCGCCAAGTTGTGCAGGCGCGGCAACGTCATCACCAGCGGCAGGGCCCGCAGGTCGGAGAAGAGCTTTTGATCGGCCAACTCGTCCGCCGTCATGAACTTGGCCTGCAGCGTCAGATAATCGGGGTGCTCGATCGTCACCCGGCAGATTCGCGCGGCGGGCACGCCCGAGAATTCGAACCGCCCCAGCGCATCGGTCTGCCCCCGCAACGAATCGAGGTCGCCCAGCGGCCCCACATCGATCGCCCCCGGCGGCGGCGGGGGATCACGCCGCCCGGGCCGCGTGATCGGCAGACTTTCGATGAGCGTAACGCGGGCACCGACGAGCGGTTCCCCGTCTTCAGTCACCACCTGCCCGGCGACGGGGTAGGGTTCCGTGAAGGTCAGGTTGATTTCAAAATCCCGGCCGGCGATTTGCCCGACCTCCGCCGCCGCCGGATCGAATTGAAAGCGTTCATCGAGCAGCACGTGGCGGACGGGGTGCCAGGCAAATGCCAAACCACGGGCCTCGCCCAGGATCTGAAAACTGGCAGAGCGGAAATATGCCGGGCTGCGCGGGACAGGCACGGGGAGCGCAACGTCACGGAACACATAATTTCCATCTTCATCGGCCACGGTGCGGGCCACGACCTGGCCTCGCCCGCTTTCCGGTACCGACGCCAGAAAGACTGCCGCCCGCGGGACAGGTTCGCCCCGGGCATCGGTCGCGCGCCCCGTCACAGTGAGCGGAACAGTCTGCGGCACAGGCTCTGCAGCGCGAATGTCTGAAATGGCCACCCACATGCACACCCACAGCGTGACGAACAGCTTGACGCGCGGTTGCATCGCGGACCTCCCAGGGCATCACGAAAGTCAATTCAACGGAAACGCCACCGACCGACGTCTAAGGTACCGCCCGAAATCGAGCCTCGGCGTTCTGGTTGAACCGGGTAGTCACCGTTTCGATCTCGCCAGAATGCAGATAATAGGCATCGCGGAATTCAATGTCTGACTTCTGCCCGCCATCTTCATTGATCAGCACCCCGCCAAACGCGAAGGCGGGTTGATGGAATTCGACCTTGGTCAGCAGGTTCAGCATTTGCGTGCGGATGGAGCGATAGATGACCTCGGTCAGGCTGAGCAGTCGCTCGCCACTGCCGGGGGGCCCTGCCGACAGAATCTCTCCTTCATGCTGCAGAGCGATCTGTTCGAGTGTCTCCTGCTGAAAATCCTGCAGGTCATATTCGTGGATTTTCTTGGGGATAATCTTCCGCTTTTCGAGATGCTGCAGGGCCAGTTGAGCGGCGCCACAACAAGCACTCGGGGCGGCCTGCCCCTGCCGCTGCACCTGCCCCACGATCCCTTTCTCGCTGGACTTCGATTTTTTCCCCTTGTTGTTGTATTGGGTGATGCCAATGTGCGGCCCAAAGAAAATCAGCGCCACCCCCGGCTGAGGAATATGATGTGAGAAGGCTCCGATCCCGGTTTTGCCCACGAAGGGATAGCCATCCAGACCTCCCAGGAAAAACGGACCGATCAGGTCCTTCTGGGGCAGCGAATCACTGTTCAGATCATCGCTGCAGATGCTCAGCATGGTCGCCACCCGGCATTCAGAGAGCTTGAATTCCTGCTGCACAAATCGCAGAAACGCCTGCAGAAATACTTCGGACTTGACGGCCCGAGGGTAGTACCTCAAGACATGCGGCGGAGCGCAATAATGATCCATGAGTGCTTCCTGCGAGGGTCGGTCTGGGTAGTCACGCAATGGGGTAGCGAGTCTTGGCCAATGAGCTGACAGCGCCAAGTTTACGGAAGCCTCGGTCCGCGAACCAGCCTGAACTTCCCGTGGGCAAATGAACCGGTCCCATCCCCTACGACTGCCAGCTCGCTGTGAGACAGGCACGGATCGCCTCGGCCCCGATCAGAGAACCACCGCGTGAACCAAAGAATGACATCAGGCCGTAGAGCACGCTCTACGGCCTGATGTATGAAAACTTCAATTCACAATTCGATTAGCGGAACGACACCGAATTGACGCGGAAGCTGGTCACCGGAGCGGCAATCACTGGAGCCGAATAGCCGTAGCGGGCGCCGTAGCCGGGAACCTGCGACACATTGATCGGCGTCACGTAGGTGCCAGGAGCGGCATACCGCGTGGTGCAGGTCGAGCAGGCGGGAGCAGCGTACACCGGGGTCGTGTAGACCGGGGCGGCATACACCGGAGCGTAGCAGCTCGAACACGAGTTGCACGACGAGTAGCAAGGCCGGTAACACGGCCGGTAGCACGATGAATAGCAGGGAGTGCTGCAGACCGGTTCGCAGCAACGCGTACGGCAGGTCGTGCGACAGCAGCTCGTACGGCAACCCCAGCAGGCTTCGGCCGTCGACGCATTTCCGTCGATCACCAGAGCCGAAACGCCCAACAACATTCCCAACGTCAACACAATTTTACGCGCCATGATGCAGACTCTCCTAAGGGACTGAAGAAATTTGTTCTACCACCTTGCCAACAGATCCTCTTCGCCGTGCTGTTACGATGTTTTCGGGCCCTTTTCGCGGAAGAAGCCCTGACTTCAGCGGACACCGCACGGCGCAAACTTTGCGCCTCTTCACCAGCTTAACGGCGACTGTCGAGCGTCGTCAAGCAAAATCAGGGTTTCCGGATCAGGTGAGTGGGTCGCGAAAATGGGTGGAATATGGGGGCAAACAGCAGGCTGCTCTTGAATTCATGAGATCGGATGGATTCTTGGGACCGACCGCACGACGTGGCGAACCAATCAGAAGGCCTGAGGCCGTCGCAAGACAGGAGCTTTCCGGGGGAACTGCCGCTCGGCTGGCCCGTGCTGGGCGGCTGACAAATTTGAATTCCCGTTCGCAGTCTCGTGGCCCATACAGCAGCGCCCAGGTGAGCTTCATTCCTGGTCCCTGCGTCTCCCTGGTCTATACAAGGGGGAGCACAACGGGGGGGGTAAACGCACGTCGCAGTGCCTTCCGAACAGCACACGCCAGCGAGCCGCCAGGTTCGTACCGGAGGATTCCGCGTCCCTTCCCAAAACCGGATGAATCCGCCCAACGACTCTGCCAAGGTCCTCGCCAGACTTGGGCAAGGCCCAGTTCCACAGCAATTATTTGGACGGCGGAACACTCGGTGCCCCCGACTTGGCGGCCCGTTTCAGTCGCCCCGCGTTTTGCGGGGTCCGTACCGGGATCCGGGCACGATGCCCCAGAGCCGCCAGGATGCCAACCGTCTCGCTCAGCTCAGCCAGGCTCATGGGTCACCTCGTTCGATCACCAGCGACAGGAACAACTGAGAAGTGAACTTCAATTCCCGCAGGATTCAGACACAGCGCGCAGCCTACGGGTTCGCGCCAGACGAAGACTCAATTCTTGATCTGTAACGAGACTGTACTCAGTAACATCCGTCGCGGAGCCGGTCGGGCGGTCAGGCCCCTTCCGCGACGTCGGCCTGCATCGCAGCGACCGAGTCACGAGCAAAGCGCTTCTGCATCAAGCGTGCCAGCGGATAACCCAGACGCACCAAAGGATGCCGTGGCCGGGAATACGCCAGGATGTCGTACCAGACCGTGTCATCGGTTCGATTCCATTCGATCAGGAATCGCTCTTCCCCCATTTCGACATGGCCTGGCAACGTGCCGTACGCAAACCCGAAACGGTCGACCGCGTCTCCCGATTCGTCGCCGCTGTCGTCAATGACCGAAACGATCCGACAGGAGTTCAGCGTCCACAGCGGACCGACCCGCGCCACGACGGCCACCACTTCGCCCACCCGAATCGGAGTGTCCGCGGGGCCCGCCTCCACCCAACCGAGTCGAAACTGCTGCCAGCGCTGCAACGCGGCGGTGCCGGCAATAAAAGTCGCGGCCCCCGCGCCCAGTTGGACTCGCGTGTGGTCGCGCGTGAAGCCGACCGCCGGGGCCCCCGCCGTCGCCCCGATCACGTGGTAGCTGAAATCCAGGCGCGCCTGTTCCGCGAGAAATCGGCGGATCGTCGCAGGCGAAGGTTTACGCAGAGTCAGCATGAATCGGGCACAGACAGTTCCTCATTCAATGTTTCCACCCCGTTGTAGGCGACCACACGGGGTCCGCCAAGAGTGAGGATGAGTTTTTTCGGAAACCCCGCGACGCGAAACCCGCCCTGACGGACGATTCCTGCAACAGCCGTCGTTTACCAAGGCGAGCGGCCCCGGGCTGGTGGAACTTCGACCACCACCTTCGTCATCGCGATTTCCAGCGGTTCGTTAATCATCAGGC
>JAFEBR010000308.1 GCA_018242565.1 Planctomycetota bacterium
AGTGGGATGAAAAGAGCACCTACGTGCAGGAACCGCCGTTCTTCGTCGATATGCCGACCGAGCCGGGTCCGATTCAGGCGATTCGCAAGGCCCGCGTGCTGATCTCGGTGGGAGATTCGGTGACGACGGACCACATCAGCCCGGCCGGTTCCATCAAGGCCGATTCGCCCGCGGGAAAATACCTGCTGGAAAACGGCGTGTCCGTCAGCGAGTTCAATCAGTATGGTGCCCGTCGTGGTAACGACCGCGTGATGACCCGCGGTACGTTTGCCAACATCCGCCTGAAAAACATGATTGCACCCGGCACGGAAGGATGCGTCACCAAGTACTTGCCGACCGGCGAACAGACGTCCGTCTACTACGCGTCACTCAAGTACAAGGCGGCCGGTATTCCTCTGATCGCTTTGGCAGGAGCCGAGTACGGGACGGGATCGTCTCGTGACTGGGCAGCCAAGGGGACGTTCCTGCTGGGGATTCGAGCCGTGATTGCCGTGTCGTATGAACGGATTCACCGCTCCAACCTGGTGGGCATGGGCGTGCTGCCTCTCGAATTCAAAAAGGGAGACAGCCGCGAAAGCCTGAAACTCGATGGGACGGAAACGTTTGACATCGAACTGCCCGCGGACATCAAACCGTTGGCGGATGTGGCCGTCACGGCGACCCGTGCCGATGGTTCCCAGGTGAAGTTCCAGACGAAATGCCGAATCGATACGCCAGTGGAAGTGGACTATTACCGTCACGGCGGAATTCTGCACTACGTGTTACGGCAATTGGCGAAATCCTGACATCGGCGAAGACGCCGGGGAAACCCCGGTTCTTCCTTGTTTCCAGGTCGCCAGACGCGAAGCGCTGATTGTTCGCGTTGTTAAATTGAAAATGACAGACGCCCACTGCCGGTTTGCCGGCAGTGGGTGTTTTCATGGGGCGGGGGCCACGTTTCAGTTGACGGCCTGGTAGATGCCCCAGTTCGCTTGAGCCAAGGTTTTCATGAAGCGGGCGAAGATCTCGGTGCCGGGCAGGTTGGTGTCGACGCCAATCGTGTGGATGGAAACGCGGCGGACACGATTCAATGCCGCAAAGGTGGCAACGATCTCGGCGGGATTGTTGATCTGCCCCCCGACAGGTTCTCCATCCGACAGAAAGTAGATCGCCTCGGGGTCCAGAGCAAAGGCGGCTTCGAGTGCGTCATAAGACGCCGTGTTGGCCCCCAGCGATTGATCGCGAACCATCAATTTGGCGATCCGTTTCATCTGCTCGTTAGCAGGGACCAGATCACGCTGCCAGACGCGGACGGTGCCATCGAAAAACACGATGCTGAAGGCGACGGCAGGAGGCAATTGGTCAATGGCCCGCAGGAGTTCGGTCTGGGCCCGTTCGATCTTGCCGCCTTGCATGCTCAGCGATGTATCCAGGACGAAGACGATCCGTTTGGCTCCCATCGGGATGCCGTGATAGTCAGCGTGCTGTCCATAACGTGAAACACCGGGAACCCGAGATACGTTCCGGTCTGCCTTGCGGGAGGCCGTTTGATTCTGATTCCACCACAGCAGCCATTTCCCCGCGTCGCTGCCGAAATCCTGGCCGGTTGTTGCCATCAAGTGTGCAACGACGTCGAACTGCACCTGACCATCCAAGTGTGGCAACAGGTGAATCAACCGGGTGACGGCGTCGGGGTCGGGAATGGCGATCAAGGCTTGAACCACGCACCTGCGAAAGCCGAAGTGTCGCTCAAAAAACTCGGTGCGACAAAAGACCAGCAGCAGTCGCAGCAACTCGGCGTCGGCATGATGGTCTGCCAGATCATCCAGGGTGTCGTGCAGCAGATGCTGGTCGACACGGGCCGTTCCCAGGAATTCGTTCAGGAACTTGACCAGACGCATCTGCAACTCAGGTCCTTCGGTGCCCCCGAGGGAGCGCAAGAGAGCCAGTTCGCGAGGCCCGAGGCCGCTTTTGCGCGTAACCAACGTCAGCTTCTGCAGGAGTTTGTCGGCGATGTCGGTGTCATCGCGCAGAGTTGCCAACCATTGGATCGCCGCTTCGCGAACCGCCGTGTCGGAATCGCCCAGAAGTTGCTGCTGCATAAGTTCGGCCGCTTCGATGGTGGGAAAATCGGCCAGTAACGTGATTGCCGTCAGGCGGTCCTTGGTTCTTTGGCTGCGAGCTTTGCGCAGGAACTCTTTCTTCACGAGTTTGAAATCGCGGTCCGCGGCGTCAGCCTGCCGCAGTCGGGGAGGTGACTGCGCCGACTCAGTGCTGTGAGTTGGCCGAGTGGGGGACACCTGGGGGGCGGTCTCGTCTGCCGGTGGTGGGGCGGCGGTCAGGCCGTCGACGAGGTGGCCGGCCGCAACCGCCAATGTCAGGGCGCCAACAAGGAATCGCCTTGAGACGTAGGCATTTGACAGTGGCATAGAGCACCTGGGGTGAAACGATCAACGGAATCGAATGGCGATTGCCGATTCGGCGACTAAGCGGAAATCGACGCTGCCGGTGTTCGCAATTTGATAAAGAGTGCCTGCAACCCGGGCAGCCCGGCAGGGAGTGCACCTTGAATGTCACGCGAAGATGCAGAGAGTTGAGTCCCCTGATCCTGAAAACGAAATCTTGCGAACTTTCTCCACCTCAGTCGCGTCTCAATCGTACCGAACTGTCCGACTGTCGATGCGGCAAAACGGGTTACAAATTCGCAAACCACGCTCGGTTTACCGAGTGCCGCAACAGCCAGAGAATCAGGTCGCGATCGCAGGAATCGCAGCGGGGCGTGATTGTTCCGGGGCTGAATGGGGCGGCTGCGGCTTGAGTTTTGGTCAAAATCCTGCCGGTTTTTTGCTGATCGGCACAAGATTTTCTGAATTTCGGTTCAGAGTTGAGAAGTGATTGACGAAAGAGACAAAAGAGGGTAGGTTCCGGCGAGTGCAAACTGAGCCCACTTCTGACCTGTTGAAATGTTCAGCGGGTCTTGCCGGCGCCTTGGCAGAGGCGTAGATTTCCCATGGTTCAGTGGTCAATGGATTGACTCTCTCATGCAAAGGACACCTCGGTTGTTCAGGTTGTGCCTGACTTTCGCTGCGATTTTGGGGCTTGTCTTTGCGATCCCGGATGGGATTGAAGACGATGCTGAGGCGCCCTCGTTGCGCCTGATGGTATCGCTCTCCCGCGGGACTCTCGTCATTTGTGGCGGCGGAGAGATTTCTGATGACGTGCTCGATGAATTTGTCGCAGCGGCCGGAGGTGAGGAAGCCCGCGTGGTGGTGATCACCACCGCCAGTGAGACCGCTGAGACGGAAGAGATCGAAGAAGAATTGGAATACTGGCGTGACCAGAAACTCGCACGACTGACAATTCTGCACACTCGATCACGAGACACTGCGAACGACCCTGAATTTGCCAGTCCTTTGGCTGATGCCACGGGGGTCTGGTTCGTCGGGGGAGATCAAGCCTACCTGGCCGATACGTACCTGGGGACGACTTCCGAGAAGCTCATTCATGGTGTTATGCGGCGCGGGGGTGTGGTGGGTGGAATCTCCGCCGGTGCCGCGATCATGTCGTCGGTCATGATTCGTCGAGGTGATCAGTCGCCTGAAATCGGGCGTGGTTTTGGATTATTGCCGGGCACGGTCATTGACCAGCATTTCCTGGCGCGCAACCGTCAGGAGCGGCTGTTAGGAGCCCTCGCCGAGCACCCCGGACTGGTCGGTCTGGGGATTGACGAAGGTGCTGCCGTCGTCGTACGTGGTGGTCGTATGAGCGTCGTCGGAGATTCGCAGGTCGTCGCCTGCATTTCGGCGGCGAAGGGACGCCCGGCCAGGCTCTCGACATTGCGTCCGGGTGAGCAGGCGAACTTGCTCAAGCTGAGTCAGGATGCCAGCACGTCGCGGCGCGGCACGTCGGTGCCCTACGCGGCCGATATGGCGGCGGATTAATTCGCCTGCGCGAGGCTGGTGAGGCGCTGGTCCCCCTATTCGTGGCTACGACTCGCCCGTTTGCCACTCCTCGATCATCCGCATCAGCGTTTCGCGTTCTTCGAATTTCGCCCAGACCGATTCGCCTCCCTCCAGTGCCACTTCGTGCAGGCCTTCGCAGTGGCATTCGGGGTCCCCGCAGAAATGGGGCGTCGCGGCGATCCAAAGGACGCGATACAGGGGAATGTGCTTATCGTCGATCCGGCAAAAAATGCTCATGAACTGGTCTCAGAGTCGGGGCGGACGATCACAGATTCGCACGCAATGTTGTTGTGAAAAAAGTCGGTTGGATTGTCCACGGAAATTGACGAAATCTGCGGTCCAGGGGGCGGGCTGAAAATCAGTGATCGGCGGGGATGTCGGTTGCGCGCTGTGCCCGCGTGCTGGCGCTGGCGCCGGACGTGGAGTCGAGTAATTCCAGGGCAGCGTGGCGGAACGAGGCGCCGCTGAATCCCGGCCAGAGGTCGCACATCTCGGTCAGCAGTTCCGCTGTCCGCTCCTGGGTTTTCGCGACCCCTTGTTGCAGTGCCGAGCGGATTGCGCGGGGATTGGCATCTGAGAGGCCGACCTGGCGACAGGCCGGGCGTGGGCGGTGCTTTTTCCATTTTCGGCTCAATTCGCGGGCCGCGACCTGGACGACGATGGCGTCCTGATGTTCTCCCGCGAGTGACTGCAAATGCCGCATTTGCGGCAAGAAGTCGTCGCGGAATTCGGTGGGAAGGGCGGGTAACAAGGCTTCCAGCGTGTATCGCAGGTGCTTGATAGTCAGTCGCAGGTCGTGGATCGCTGC
>JAFEBR010000030.1 GCA_018242565.1 Planctomycetota bacterium
ACGTGGATCGGGGCAACCGGGTGATCACGCTCAAGGAGCACAAGACGGCCCGGAAGACAGGTTTGGTGCGCCGCATCCCCATCGGGAAAAAACTGCAGGAACTGCTCGACCAGGCCATCGGCGGCCGAACGGAAGGCCCTGTCTTTCGGTCGCCATCAGGCCGGGCCTGGAAAGTCGGAAACCTCAGCCGGACGTGAGAGGAGAGAGTGGAAAATAGACCGCAGGAGAGTCGCCGAACGTGTATGCGATCATTTCGCAGTAACATCTCCTCTCGACTTTCTCCCCTCTCCTGCTCTATTCGCCGCAGGCGAATCGCCACGAGTGCGGCACGAAGATCTGCCGGGAAAAGGGGATCGAATACGCCCGGCGGCTGCTGGGGCACTCGAATATCTCGACGACCCAGCGCTACATGCACCTGGACGACTCGGAATTGGCGGACGCCCAGGATTTGATAGAATGACGGGCTGGAAGTGAGTCCTATTTACTGTGCCACGTCGAGAATTCGAATACTATCATCGCCCAAAATTGGTAAACACTTAGCGGGACGAGGGATTTATGACGCTGACCTGTGAAGACCATGACCCAATTGATGACGTTAGTGAAAAACAACTCGACGAGATTCTGTCCAGCGACGTATTCGGGAAATTCGCAATACTCTCCAATTCGGATTCCGCTTTCATCCAGGCGGCAAGCGATTGGCAGCCGACGGACGAATGTGCTGCTTTCCTAGAGGCAAACGACTCTGACCCGTGGCTACTGGAACGCCGCGACGGTAGTGACGACACTCATTTTCGAGTCCAATCATACGTGACGCTGGACGTGGTCAGGGCAGCATTCAAGGCGTATCTCAGCGGAGACACGAGGTGGCAAACGGACTTTGTCTGGGAACGAGTCGCGACATAGGGTTGTGTACCCAGGCGCATGACGTTCCGAACGGCTATGCAAGTGCTCCTTAACCTGACAGGTGGAGGCGATGCCATCGCTTCAAGACGAACAACCGCCATTCCATCGTGCTGTTTGTGACGCGATGGTGGCCTCTTGCCCAGAGGACTGGGTTGTCATCGTCCTGACGATCGAGCGTCCGGAAGGAGTTGCTGCCATTGGTCAGCTCGAACATTTGATCACGAGCCCAGGCCAACACGGATCCCCTATGCCGGATGAATCCCTCTACGAAGCTACGTACCGCCTCGACGAGCTTTTTCAAAAGCACGGAGGCGTCTTCCGTAAATCGGTCTATAGCGTCCACTTGTCCCCAGGTTCGCGGCGATACACAGCGAAATTCGAATACGATGAACCGAGTGAGTAGAGGCGACTGCAATGCCATTCGACCGACGCGGCGCTGTAATCACAATTCACTATCCCATGGATTGCCCGCGTTCCGTTCCCCTCCCGCTGGCCCGCCGGGTAGAATTTCGGGACAGATTCGAAGCCACCCGAAATGAGAGGGACGATTAAAGCACTTCGCACCAAAAGAGGACGCTCATCTTATGGGAATGCTCAGTGACTTCTTCATTGCCGATGCATCGCCGGCCCCCAAATACGAGGGCGGCGAAGCGTTCGACGATGCCGACAAATGCCAATTCAAGTGGCTCTCACCATTACAAGGTGCACAGTTTCTAGCCGTCGTTCGCGGACAAGAATACGTGGTCGACATGATCAGCGAGTTCAAACTGGTGACGCCCGAGGATGCTGAAGATTGGACGATGTTCGTGCCGCAAGATTTGGTGAATGCCCTGGCAATGCTAAAGCCCAACGAAGTCCCCGCCCTCGCCGCCAAATTCGCTGAAGCCACTGCGGAAGAGCTGGGGTGGACTGTCGATGATTTTATTCCCGTCGTCAGCGACTTGTCCGCTCTGGCTCGACGAGCATTCGAGAAGGGCAAGACGATGTATCTCTGGAATTGCCTGTAGTGGGGCAATGACCAACGATCGCAGTTGACCAGGGCTGCCAGCTTGGGGGCAAGTCGTTGACAATGACTGGGATTCACATTTCCGTGGCCCGGACGGTAAACTGTCGGCGTCGCAGCAAATCCGAATCAATTCGCGACTTCACGCGACGAAACTCCGCCGAATAGCGCCAGCGACAGAACATGGACATTCCCTCAGACCTCGCTGACGCAATCCGCCGCCGGATGGAGACGACCGGGCGTGTTACCGAGGATGGAAAGGCGCTCCGGGTTTGCGGCAGCATCGGGTATGAATGCTGCATCTCGCCGGAGGGGGACGTGTATATGTTAACCGACCCTACTGTGGACGCTGATTGCCCGTGGTTGATTGACCGCAGTCGGCACGCCCAGCTCTGCGTGCTACTTTCAGGTGGAAAATACTTTCCGGAATTGCTGGCGCTTCTTCCAAACCGCCCACCGAATGTGCCGGATTGTCCGGACTGCCGCGCCGGTTGGGTGCACATCGCGAGCGGCCATAAGTTCATCTGCGGTCGTTGCGGCGGTCTGGGATGGATCGAAAGGCCGTTTTCCGGTTACAGGCCTTTCAGAGACTTCGGCCCCGGTCAGGTCGTGGTGTTGCCGACGGACGCTCCCATTGACGTCGGCAAAATTACAAGAGCGATCGTGTTTGTGGTGGCAACGTGGTCGGTTCCGTCGCGCATTTCATGCCAGGCACTTGAGACTGCGCTGTCGCAGTTGCCATCGCTGGGCGACATTGTCCTGTATCTCGCCAACACTGAATCTGAGGCCACGATTGAGTTCATCAGGGCGAACGGCAGTTTTCCGAGCGGTGCGGGCGAAACCTATTGGATTCTGCGCGGTGCAGTTCTTGGCAAGATGCACGCCTACCGTGAGCAAGACATTCCTGAATTGATCCGCCGCACCGAGCAGCTTTTGAATGCTGCGGAGACGAAGGCGTCGGGTCCCCAATGAGCGAGGTACCTTCGCCCGGCCGACGAAGCACGCGAGACTCAACTGTGAATTGCAGCAGGTTGAGCGCCCGCTAACGGAGGAGCTATCAGCGGGAAATAGCGGTTGATAAGTAACCCACACTTACATGCGCGCCTGCCCCGCAACTGGGATTCAATCTGGCAGCCGACCGGGATACACTGACCGTATGGCCAATCCTTCCGCTGACACGCCCCATGCCGAACCGCGCCGTTTCTCGATCCGGCTGCCTCGGCCGGCTTGGATCGGAGCGGCTGTCGCCGTGCTGATCGCCGCGGGCGGTGGATTTGTCGCGATTGCCGAACAGCGGCATCGGATCGCACTGGCGCATCTCGTCGCCGATGGTGCGGTCGTGGGCTCTCCTCGATATGGATCGGGGATCACGATTTATTTGGCCGGTCAGCAATTTACTGACGGCCATTTTCGGCACCTCCGCGATCTGAGGGGCATCCGAGAGTTGAGAATCATGGATGTGCCGCGAATTACGGACGCGGGTTTCGCGACCCTCGGGCGCAGGACTGACATCGAACTTTTGTCGCTCATTCGCACGGGCGTTTCGCCGGAGTCATTACCTCAGATCGGTCGATGGACGGACCTCACGTGGCTTGCCATTCCCGGGATGCGTGTGCAGGGCGCTGATTTGATCCACTTAAAGAACCTGACGAACCTGAAACTGCTGCATCTGGATGAAACGCCTCTCGCCGACGCCGATCTGCGGGCGCTTCCCAAACTATCAAACCTACTCTGGCTCTCGCTGAAGGACACGCAGACGACGGATGCCGGAGTGGCCGACTTGCGGAAGCAGCTCGCCGGCACTCGCGTCGTCCGGTGAGATCGGGGCGCAATGCCGAAGGATCGCAGAGTGTTTGGCATTTAACTCGACAGCCGCCAAACTTAGAATGCTGGCGGGTTCCGGCAAATCGGCCTCGAGCCGAATGCCACAGTATGAAACCGAGCGGAATTCGAGCATTTCCAGCAGCAACAGGAACTATGGCCCAGTTTGACTTTCTTGGAACTTGGAACGATTCTTGGGATGTCGTGTCTGCGATATTGGAGCCAGGCGACGTTCGCTTGATTCCTGCCCTCATGTACGAGCAGCCGCAAGCGCGTTTTCTCAGCAGACTTGGCGAAGTGCACGAACTCTGCCTGGCAGAGTGCGCCAGGTTCTATATTTCGTGTGAGAGGTTCACGCGACATCCGCCGGAATTCTGGGAAATCAAAGCCGGCAAGAACAAGGGACGATTTGCGATTGACGATAGAAAAGCTGGTCCACTTTTGGACCTCAGCCTACCAGGATGTTTCCGGTATGACGATGTAGGAGTCCCGTACCTAGCAATTGAAGGGGGGCCGGGCATGCACTTGGCTCCCGGCACTTTATCGAACCAACGGGAATATCTGAATCCCGATACCCAAGAATGGGAGTGGGTCGCCGAAGCAGTAAAGGCGGGGTTCAAAGATATTGTCCGCCGCGTAAAGAAGCGTCTACTGCGACACCAGTTTCATAAGCCGATTTGGATCGGACGAAATGCTCTTTGTGAAGTCCAAGCCAAGAACGCGATGATTCACGGATTTGGATTGGACTGAGTGGAGCTACAGTGCCCTGTTATTCAGAGGGACGAACGGGCCTGCTCGTGTGAGATTGTTCGGAAGTTACAGCAAGCATCCGTTTGCCGAATTACGCGATAAACGCACTTGTGTCCGTTGACGGCATCGTGCTCAAACCAGCAGGATGACCCCAATGCAGATTGACGCGAATCCACCGGAGCAGGTCAAGTACCTGCCCCACCACTGGCGGCGCACCCAGATGCCGAACCGATACGCCATGCGGTTCGCGTCGCTCTGTCTGGAGAGCCAACGGCGAAAATTGCCGAATAGCCGTTCGTCGATTGCACGACCCTGGTCCCACCAAATGCCAATTGCAACGGAATACATTCCGCTGAAAATCATGCAATAAGCAAAGATCGCTACAGCCATGATTACCGACCCCTTGGTCTTCTCTGACTTTCTCGGTTGTCGTCCATGCCCGCAATTTTATCCGTGGTTGCGTGATGGCGCGAATCGTGAATTGGGGCGGGCGACCGTGCCGATGGGACAATAATCTGGAATCATTTGTCTACGGCGGTGTTTTTCCCGCCCACGTCGCCCCGTGTCGCGTCCAATTTCGGATCTTCGCCCAATCCCCGCACCAACGCCAAAATGCCCGTACGTGCGAGACGTGGGCG
>JAFEBR010000309.1 GCA_018242565.1 Planctomycetota bacterium
GACATTGCGGATATGTTTCTTGAGCAGGTCAGGGGGAATTTGCGCCTTAACCCGGAACATCAGCTTCTGTCGTTCACTGGCAGTCTCAACGGTCTTGGGGGTGAACTGGGCGACGTCGGCGACGAAGGAAACCTGCGCTGGGACGACATACTGCGGGGCGGCATCTAGCACCAGACGCACTTCAGACCCGATTCCAATTCGGCCCGCCGCGGCCGTGGGCAGGAAGAAGGTCATATAGACGTCGCCAAGATCGAGAATGTTCATGACTTTGCCACCGGCGTTGAGCACCTCGCCGAGTTGTGCAATCCGATACTGTACCCGCCCGTCTCGCGGCGATTTCAGAGAACAGTCGTCGATGTCTGCTTGGAAACGCTCGATCGTCGCTTGCGACGCTTCGACGTTCGATTGCGCACCGATCACCTGTGTTCGGGCCGTGGCGATCGCAGCGTCCGCTGCCGCCGCGGTCGCTTTTGCGACGCTGACCGCCGCCTCTGCACCGTGGAAAGCGGCACGATGATCGTCGAGTTGCTGCTCGGAAGTCGCGTTCGCTTTAGCCAGAAGCTCGGAGCGATCCAGCCGTTTTTTTGCAACATCGAGTTCGACCTCTCGTTGCTTCACTAATGCCAGTGCCGCCACTTTCTCGCTCTCACGCTGCACCAACTGGCTTCGGGTCGTGTCGACAGCGCTCTGTGCCTGTCGCAGATGGGCCTCGGCCTCCCGATACTGAGCGTTCAGCACTTCGGTATCCATGCGTGCGACGACCTGACCGGCGGTCACGAAATCGCCGTCGTTCGCCAAAATGGCCTCGATCCGGCCAGGCGTCTTTGCGGCAACGTAAATCTCCACTGCCTCAATGCGACCGTTGCCGCTTGCGAAACCGTCACCGAGTTGTTTCGGCTGGATGTATTTCCAGACCTGGAACGCGATGGCTGCGGCAGCCGCCAATAGACCGATAGTCAAACCCCATTTCTTGGCTTGAATCATCATCCTGGCCTTCGGTGGCTGTAACCCATCCCATTTCCTGAATATCAACTTAAGATGAACGCCGCGTCGTTCATGGGTCAAATAGCGAGCCGGGTCATTCTCGATTCAATCGAATTACGTCGCGTGTACGCCGCGCCTGTTCATGATTATTTGGAAATGGCTGATTCATCGACCAGCGGAGCGTTCATGGCAGGGGAAGCATGCAGCTCACCGGTTGGCTTGTAAAGCATGACCATTGAAGCGCCCAACACCGCGAGGGCGAGGCCCGCGAAGAATCGCCAATCTGGAACTGCCTTCGCAGGGTGAAAGAAAGTGATGGTCGCCAAGGTGTTGACGATCGGGGCGCCTGAAAAGACCAGGGGAGCAACGTAAATAGCCGCGCCCGGCCCCCCTTTTGTCGTCGCAAAGATAATGCACAAAGCGCCGACTGCGCCGGCTGTTCCAGCAGCCAGCCCCCAAAGACAAGATTGCATGTGGAAATTGGGCGGAGATCCTGCTTTGGTTGTCGGATCGCTCTTGAAGACAAAGAGAAAGACCCCCGGCACGACGACGGCGACAAGGAAGTATGCTATACCCACCAGCAGGAATGCTCGCAGATTGCTCTTACACTCCACGGCCGCACGATGCACGACTGGGACATACACCCCCCACGACAACGCGGCAGCGACGACAAACAACAGGATTGTCAGCGATTTCGTCATTCAAAGTTCTCCATTCCACAGCGCTTTTGATGGTCGTGGAGTCCGTGAGGGAAAATAAGCAACATGGTCGATTAAACATCCGGAAACAACGTCTGCAAACGCAGCCCCGTCTCAAGTTCAGTTCACGCTGAAACGCTTTCAGAAACAGCCCCTCGATTGACACCGTGGCCGTCGTCGTTCTTCCGTGTCACCTTGTTGATAAATCGGTGCCAATACCGTGTGAAATCGTCCCACAATGAATAGGCGACGGGCGTCACTAGAAGCGTCAAAAGCAAGGAAAGCCCCTGGCCGCCGATGATGACCTTGGCCATGCTCGCACGAGCGCCAGCGCCAGGCCCTCGCCCCAGCGCGATGGGGACCATTGCAGCAATGAGCATCAAGGTCGTCATGAGGATGGGGCGCAAGCGGGTCTTATTCGCTTCCAGGATTGCCGCATTGAGTTCCATGCCACGCGAACGCAGGACGTTCGTGTAGTCGATCTGCAAAATGCCGTTCTTTTTCACGATGCCGAACAGCATAAACAGGCCAAAGACCGCGTAAATGTCGAAATTGGTCCGCAGGAAAAACAGCGACAGGAACGCGAACGGCAGTGTCAGCGGCAGGGCCAGCAGAATCGTGATGGGGTGGACCAGACTCTCGAACTGTGCGGCCAGCACCATGTACATGAACAAGAAACTCAAGAGAAACGCGATCACAAAATTCGTGTTGGACTCGGACAGCAGCTTCGCGCGGCCGATGAATTCGTGACGGTAGCCCGGCGGTAAATCCAGTGATCGAACGTAGTCGCCAACATCTTTGATGGCTTCACCCAGCGCGATTCCTTTGAGATTGGCAAGAACCACAATCTGCCGCTGTCTGCCGTAGCGATCAATGGCCGTCGGTCCCAGCGCTGGTTCCAGCCTCGCGACATTCGACAGCCGAACCAGCCCCGCCTTCGTTGTCGGGATTGTCAGCGAATCGACGGCCGCCGGGTTGTCTCGGAATGACTGTTCCGCTCGCAGCCAGACATCGTATTGTTCGTCACCTTCCTTGTATTTGCTGACTGGTTCGCCGCCGACGAGGATGCCCAATGTCGATGCGATGGTCTGCACCGACACACCCAGGTCCGATGCTCGCTCGCGGTCGATCCGTACTCGCAATTCCGGCTTGCTCAAGGAAAGACTGGTGTCAACATCGACGTAATGGCCGCGAGTTTCCATCCAGGCCACAATCTTGCTGGCATACTCCTGTAATGTATTGAGATCAGGTCCGACAAGATTCAAATCCACATCGACCTGCCGGAAACCTGTTGCCTGAAAGGCTGCCACTTCCTGGACGGCAACACGCAGGTCAACGTACTCGCTCATGACCTTGCGGGCATCCAGCATTACGTCGAACTGCGAATAATCGCGTTCGGCAAGGTCGACGAGCCGGCAATAGACGCGGGCTTCGGTGACATCGCC
>JAFEBR010000310.1 GCA_018242565.1 Planctomycetota bacterium
CGCGAGATTGCATCTGCTCGACCGACCTCACTTGGTGAGGCGTTACTGTAGGACATCCACGAGATCCGAGCGGAAGATGCGAGACAATCCAACCAGCATTGGCATTAATCGGTCCTCAAACATTTCCCGAGGGACCTGCTGCAGCGACTGGCGTACCTGGCGCCGCAGCAGCTCGTGAATCTCGCGGAAATGGTGGATTGCAACCCGCGATCAGTTCGAGTGTATCTTCTGAAAGACGACTTTCGGTGGGGGGATGGGGATGGGAATAACCAACCTCGACTTAGACGATCCGATTCCTGGATCAGTGGTGCAAACGAACGATGCGCACTCGACTCGCATTGATGAATAGAGTGGCTGCCTGATGCGAACGCATTGGACGACGATTCAAATTTGATTCCCCCCCAAGCCCGCATCTCGCCGGGAGTCGGCGAGGTTTTCAAAAACTTAGCAGAGCTGACCAGCCAAACGGCGTCTGGCATTCAAGGGTCTCAAGCGATCGAAATCTCGCAGGAACATCAACTTAGGAACCTGGACGAACCAGAATTTACCCGCACTTCTTGACGACGAGACCAGTGTATTGGACTCGGCATATCGGCGATTTTCTGCATTTCGTCGCTTGGCACTCCATGTCTTTCCGCCAGAATCAGCTTTTGGGACGGCCGAAATGCTGGTATCCACGCAGTGCCTGCCCAGCCCACCGAGGCTGGCCATGTGGTGGGGGCGGCGATCCCACGCTATGGCTTGTAACATGTTTCAATCTTCTGCGGTTTAACATTCAGAGGAATCTCCGTAGACTTCCTGGCAGGAGGAATTCGTTTGTCTGGAACCGATCTCCGCGACGGCGCCTTTGTGGCAGCGTATCAGACGTACGTTGAAACGCTGCGAGAGTATTCACACACTCTCGTGCGCCGGGAATGGGGTTCAATCCACAGCGTCTCCGATCTGCTTCATGAGGTATTTCTCCGCGCCCAGTCCCGATGGGAGCGATTTCAGCGATCAGCGACGTGCTCCGTTGAAGTGTGGCTGACGGGTCAACTCATCGACACTGTTCGCGACCTCAATCGACGATACCTGGCGGCAAAGCGACGTGCCCAGGCTGAAGTCGCGCTCTCGCGGCTGGCCAGCTATCTGGCGGGCAACGAGACCGATCCACTCGACGCAGCGGCCCGGATCGAAGCCCGCGAAGCACTCGCCGAGCGGCTTTCGCTGGCGCTGGCCCGCCTCAAACCCGCTGAACGCAACCTGCTGGTCCGAGTTTATTACCACCAGGATCCCCCCTCACAGATCACAGCCGATTTGCAAATCGCCAATGGCGCATTTCGCGTTCGTCAGTCCCGGGCACTCGGCAAACTGCGAGAAAGCTGGAACGAATTGTTCGGTGAGGAAGGATCCACATGACGGACAACCCATCTGGCCGTTCCGCAACGGAAGAGTGCGATGTGATTGTCGGCCGCCTTCTCGAAGAACTCGAACGCAGTCAGGATCCACAGCCACTGATCGACGACTTTGCCCGCCGACACCCCAGTTGCGAGCGCATTATCCGCGAACGTGCGGCGGACCACCTGCGGCTCAAGGCCAGTATCGACTTCGACGAGCCACCCGAGGAAATTGGCGATTTCCTCTTAAGTGAAAAACTCGGCCCTTCCATGGGCATCGTGTATCTCGCTCGGCAACTTTCTACTGGATTAAACGTCGTTCTCAAATTCCGGCGCGGAGAGTTGTCGGGTGAATCGCGAGATGATCTGTTGGCCGAACACCGGATTCTCGCGAGACTGGCCGATTCAGGTTCGCATATCGTCCCGTTACTGACGGCCGGTACCGAAAACGGCTGGCAATACCTGGCAATGAAACATATCAAAGGGGCTTCGCTCCGGGATTTGATTCATACACTGCATGAAGCGCCAACACGCATGCCCTGGCCCCTCGGGACGCCACAGGTAAGTCTCGCCAGTTTCATTACTCAGATCGCGGCAGGGCTCAAAGCGAGCCGCGAGAAAGCGACTGGCAAGTCCCAATCCAACATCCCTACAATCCGCCGGCCTACACAGAAACCCAAAAAGGCCAATCTTGGTCACGACGCAACTTCTCGGCGATCGTTGCCGAAAAACTATGTCCGAGCTGTCGTTGGCGTCCTGGCAGACGTGGCAGATGCCGTCCATGCAGCCCACACTCTCCAGTTCGTACACCGTGACGTCAAACCCAGCAACATCATGGTCGATACGCACGGCCAAGCCTGGCTGATTGACTTTGGTCTCGCAGTCCACGACCTCCCACAATCTCATAACGGGACAACAGATCCCGCCAGCACTGACAGGCAGTCGAATGCGGTTGCCCCTGCGACCAACGCCGGCGAAACCGAATCCGCAGAATCGCAACATGCTCCCGACCAGGAGAAAATCGGTTCGCCTTTTGCTGGAACCATACCCTACGCAGCGCCCGAGCAATTGGCAGGCCATCCGGTTCCCCAATCGGATATCTGGAGCCTGGGCGCGACCTTGTATGAATCCCTCGCATTGCGGCGACCTTTCCAAGGGAGCACGATTCAGGAAATTGAATCCAGCCATGCCGCCCCCTGTCAGCCAATCCCATTGTCAGGCGAAGTTTCGGGCTGCCCCCGCGACCTCGACGCGATCTGCCGAAAAGCCCTGACGCGCGAACTGCGGGACCGATATCAAACGGCCGCCGAATTTGCGGCCGATCTGCGCCGTTGGCTCCGCCACGAACAAACCACTGTCGGCCCTACATGGTGGGGCCTGCGGCGTTTTGCCCTATGGGTTCGTCGCAAACCGGCGTGGGCGGCAGTCGGACTGATCTGCTTGATCTCGGCCGGTTTGATCGGCACTCTGATTTCGCAAATTCAGGAATCATCACTTCGGGCACAGTCTGAAGAGGACTCAAAGAACGAGATTGAAGCTCGCGCGCTGATCGCAGCCGGCCACTCGCGACTGCAATCGCGATTCGGCACGCACGTCAAAGATGTGCTTACTGAATTCGTACCACAAATCAGCAACCGCGTTGCCCGCATTCGCAAATCAGACATTGCGGCCGATTTGCAACTCCAACTCCAGTCGCTCGCTTTGGCAGCGAGAAGCGAATATGTCGTCTCGGCACAGGAATTCATAAAGCTCCCCTCAACAAAGAACCTCGTGTGGCCGGCAGCGATCCATCCAAATGGCCACGCCATGGTGATCGCGGGGCCCGAACGCCCATTTCACTACACGCGGGGACAACCTTTCATCTTCCCAGATACTGTCAAAAATGCCTCTCCGCGGGCACATGCCTGGTACAGCCCGGATGGAAACTGGGTTGTCCATAGCACGGCCACAGGCCGTCTCACGCTGTGGGACGGACAAGTGACAAGAATTCACGCACGTTGGCCCGCGGGCGACGAACAAGAGACATCCCCAATTTTGGGGGTGGGGTTTACACAAAGCGTTGCCGGGCAAAATCGCCTGCTGAGACTGGTTCTGCTCAACGGTGCCATCCAATGGCTCACCTTGCCGGACCTCCAAGAAGATCAATCGCGTCGCACGTCGGTTCCGGAAATGCCAGCCAGTCTGACTTGTGGATCTTTTTCGGGCGATGCTCGCCAGTTGGCCGTCGGGGATAGCTCTGGCACGATCTTCGTGTTGGACGAAACCGCAAAGATCGTTCACAAGCTGTCAAGTACACATCAACCGGTCGCAACCATCACGTGGTCGAGCGATGCGAATTCGATTGCTGCAGGCACACAGTCCGGTACCGTAGCCGTCTATTCTGTCGGCAGCGAAGAGGTCGTTTTGCGGTTGAACCTGGGCGCATGGGAACCAGAGTCCCTGTTTTTTGTTCCCGGTCGGCCAATCTTGGTCGGCATGTTGCGTGGGCAGGCTGCAAAGGTTTTCGACATTGGCAGTGGCGAAGTGATTCTGACCGGCCAACCTCCATTCATCGGCTGTTGTGCCGACGGCCGTCAAATGCTGATCGCAGGTCACGATGGTGTCGGATTCTGCGAGTGGCAGCCCCCCTCAGTGATCACACCGTGTTTCGGGCTCCAACACGAAGCCGCTGTTGTGGCCTGGTCCGGCGACAGCACACGAATTGCGTCGCTCGACCATTCCTTTGAGCTTTGTGTCTGGGATGCCAGCAACGGACGATTGATACGACGAACGTCGTTGCCAACAGGCAACTTCTACGCCGTAAACTCCGGCTTGGCGATGAATGCTGACGGCAGCATTGCCTGTGCGGTGCTTACGCGTCAAGACAACGGGCACGGTGTGGCCTATGTCATCGAGGTCGATGAACAAGGCCCAGTCATTCCAATTCAGTTACCTATTTCGGGTTTCATGCGCACGGCCTTTCACTCAGAAAGTCAGCGATTCGTCATCGCCTGCCAGCAAGAAGTCCATGAGGGGCTTAGGGACTTTCAAACCGTTCTGACTGAAATTTCTCCTGGGGGTGTGCCATCAAATCCCCAGACGTTGCGCCCGCCCATCGAGGGGGAACGAGGATTCCTAAACCAATCCCTCTCTTCCGACGGAAAGCGTTTCGTTTGGGTCGGTCCACGAGAACCGCGGTCAGCATTTCGAGTCGAACTTTGGGATGTCGAACGCCGCGATTTGGTGGAAACAATCCCCTATGCACCGACGGAATCGAACCCAAGATCAGAAGCCGCTGCCCATCTCGGCGATGGAAATCAACATCTCTGGGTCAGCCAGGAAATCTTCAGTCAGCACGATTTGAAAACACAAAGCGATCAACTGGCTCTTCATCGGTCGGATCAAATTCCGACGGCATCCTCTGCAAATGACGAATGGCTGATCTGGAGCCGAAGTGGCAGCGAAGGAATTTCGTTTCCGTTAGTCAAATTCTCGATTTTTCGATCGAAAGGCCAAAAGCCACTTTTCCAAATCTTCAACAAGCGAGAATGGCTTCCCCCCCACCCAGGCGCCATACGATTCAGCCCAAATTCCGAAAAACTCGTCTGGGGGAATGGAGACGGATCGCTCAGCGTGCTCGACCTGCGATCACTGCAGGCGATTGAAGCGGAATTTCCCATCGGACCGTAGTTGACCTCGACACGCGAGCTAATACAGTCTGCGATAAACGAAATTGCACAGACGGGCCTCAATCTAAGCGTTTCCGCCGATTTCGATAAGCCATCGTAAAACCGGCCGAGCCCAACCTTTTGGCCAATCGCGGCGAACGAAACCGCACAATAGCGCGACGCTTATCGACAGCACTCGATATTTCAGTAACGAATTCATCGGCTTGTCGGTTCAAATTGAGTCAGGCAACGCGATTATCTCTCTGCCGACTCGAGCAACGATAGATCACTCCCTATCGAAGGTGCGACAATTCTTAAGAGTGACTTGAGGATTCACAATGCACAACTTTTTTGCGTTTGCGATCCATGCTGGCATTCAAATCTCTCGGCGGGTGCGTTCCATTTCCAATCTGGTGCAGGCATTTCGCGAGCCTTCGCAACACGCTCGAAAATCTCGGCCATGTTGTTTGACACCTGCAGAAATCATGGAAGACCGAGTCCTCCTATCCGGATTCACCGATGGATTTGAAGGAACCTCGCTCAATTCGTTCTGGAGCACCTATTTGCAGTCCGGCAGCATTTCCCTCACGTCAACAACCCCTCATTCAGGGTCCCAATCAGTCCAATTTGATTCCGTGGACACGGGAATAGACAAATTCATATTCCTTGAGCACACGTTTGAAAAGCCCGTTTATGGAACATTTTCGGTCTGGGTCTTCGACTCCGGGGCAGGTTTAGATTCGAGCAGTTACATTGGCTTCCAACTCGACCAGATTGGGACGAACGCACGAAACGACATTTTTGGCAAGGATTATGACTTTGGCGGTGACACATATACACTTGGTCCGAACGACACCGACAACTTTTCCACCGGGGTCCTGAGAACTCCCGGCTGGCATCAGTTTCTATTTGATATTACACCGACATTGACGGTGTTTGAGATCGACGGATCCTCAGTATTCACAACGGACGGCATACCGATGGATCACGTGGTACTGTTTATGCAAGGGCCTTCTTGGCGACCGGAATGGACGACGTTCTTTGATGATTTTCAATTCATACCGGCAACAGATCTCGACGTGACGGCAACGGCCGCATGCAGCGCTATCGAAGGGACTCCGGCCAAGAATATCACTCTCCTGACCTTTAGCGACGCCAATCCGAATGTCACGGCCGGAAACTTCAGCGTCAGCAATGTCAACTGGGGAACTACACTCGTGGGAGTCACTCCCTCTCTGAGCATTGTGCCCAATCTCGCGTACACGGGACCAGGCTCGAGTTGGAATGTCGTCGCAAACAACGTGACCTATGCCGAGGCAGGCACTTATCCCGTTTCCATCACGCTGAACGATTCAGATGGCAGCAGTGTCGATGTTTCCGGCATCACATTCAATGTCACAGACGCTGCATTGATGGATACGACACCGATTAATTCCATTCCTGCCACCGAAGGAGTCGCCAAATCAGGTGTGACCCTCATGACATTCGCGGATGGAAACCCGCAGGCTTCGATTGCGGACTTCAGCATCAAACAGTTGGGTTGGGGAGGCCCCTTGACCGGGCCTGCCCCAATTGTTTCCATTATTAAAGATCCAGCATATTCAGGACCTGGATCTGGCTGGAAGGTTATTGCCGACAATACGGCTTATCGTGAGCCTGGCAGGTACACGGTTTCGGTCACCGTGCATGACAGAGATGGCAGCGACGTTAGCGCGACCCACACCAGCTTCAATGTCGCCGATGCGCCGCTGGGAGATTTAACCACAAAGCGGACTTGGACGTCTGTCGAAGGGCACAATACGAATTCAGTCGTACTCATGACGTTCATTGACGAGAACCCGTACGCTTCCGTCGCAGACTATACAGTCAACGTCAATTGGGGCGGTCAAACCGTTGGCGCACCGATTGCCGGGCTGCAACGGGTGTCGGTGTCCACGGCGGGTTCGGTCTGGGAAGTCGTGGGCAGTACCATCTACCCGGAAGAGGGGCTGTTTACGCTCAATGTCCAGGTCCGCGACAGCGACGGAGCAGTTGTCCAATCCAGCCAGACAAAGGTCAGCGTCGTCGATGCCCCCATATTTGACACGACACCTGCCCGTACCCTGCTCGCGACCAGAGGCAAATCAACAGGCGCTGTCGTGCTCGCCACCTTCACTGATCTTAATCCGTACGCGACCGCAGCCGATTATAGAATCGGCGTCATCTGGGGAACGCCAGTCGCGGGCCCCCCCCCTGTCAGTCTGATCTTGGTGTCGCGCTCCGCTGGCGGATCGAACTGGGCCGTCGTCACTAATGTCCTGTTTCTGGTCAACGGGACTTTTATGCCTGATGTCTTTATTAACGACAGCGGCGGCAGTTCTCTGCATGTAAAAAAGACGACTTTCAAAGTAATCGGCTGATCAACAACTGATGACCATTTGACAATCCGAGATCACGTGTCGAATTGCCAATCCAAAGTGAGGGTGGCGTTAATATGCCCGAATCTATATCTGAGCGGAGCACACAATGATTTGCGATAAGACCATCTTGTCCGCGTTGATCCTATGCATGGCGTTTCTACTAGCCCCCGCTCGCGCTGGTGCAGATGTTATTTACAGGCAGACGACTGACCTGAGTTTTGTGGCGGGCACTCAAAACGACACGTCAGCCTTTGGCAACTACGCAACTGCATACGACAATTTCCAACTCCCCTTTCGAACAGAAATCACAGGTGTCGACTGGACAGGAAGCTATTTCAATCCGGCCAGCCCTGCGACAATTACGGCGTTTACGGTAACCTTTTGGAGCAACGCATCCGGACAACCGGGCTCGACGGCGCTGCAAACGATCGTCGTTTCCGGCGTAGCCGGTGAATCGTCAACGGGATTCGGCGGGGTTGATGCCGCCGGAAATCCAGTTTTCGTCTACAACGCTGATATTTCGACATCTCAATTCATCGCCGCCGCGGGACACACCTACTGGCTGTCGATCGTTCCGGACCTCGATTATCCTCCTCAATGGGGATGGGAAAGCGGCTACGGTGGCGATGGCGTTTCTTATCAGGATTTTTTCGGCTCACGTGGCCAAATCGACTTCGACTTGGCGTTTGGCCTAACAGGAACACCGCTCTCAAACACCGTCCCTGAACCCGGTTCTCTCGTGCTTTGCGTCTTCTGCATCGTTTGCTTCTTCTGCGTCCGCAAATTCCAGACGTGGTGAATCCGATCCAGAATTAACGCGACGGATTCTGGAGCACTTGCAATTCTCATATTGTCGGCATGGTCCACAAACCCCGCAACCAGGCAAATTCGGGCTGAATCAGAGCGTCTCTATTCCGTCGTAGCGGATGTTGCCAGCTGGCTGTCGAAGTCGGCTTCAACCATATGTTGAAGCAATTCCACCGCTGACATGACTCGCCAATTGGTGTACGACTCCTTTCTTTACTGCGAAATCTACGCCAGACACCAACAACACTCCATCCGCGCTTTCGAGCATTTCGCGGATTTTGTGGTTCTCTGCTGTCAACCGGCAGGCGTGTCGCCCTCAATTCGACGGGTGCAACATTCTGTCACTTCCTGCCAGCCACGTCTCCTTCAATCAACCCGCTGACGCTGGACAGGCGTCTGGGTGAGTTCCCGCCACGGCCCTACATTTCCGGCATACGCCTGTCGTGAAACACGGTTTGGATTGCCAAAACCCATCTAAACCCAAGATAATGCGGTGATACCGCGTGTGACCTGCCTGATTTACGAATCCTGCCTGACCCGCCATCCCTGTTTGTCGGCATTCGTTCCCACCTGCGTTGCTGGATGCGCTTCATGATGAATGTGAAAAATCGCAACCTTTTTTTCCGGTTCGCTACTTGCCTGGCCGTCGCGATCCTGATCGGTGCAGCCACGGTGTGGAATACGGTTGCTCAAGAACCGACAAAGTCCGCCACGCCGAGCAAAACGACCAACGAAACAGATACTGAAGCCGAGAAGGTGTTTCGGGATGTCGTGCAGCCGGCCATGCAGAAGTACTGCGTGCGGTGTCATAACGTCGATAAGCAGAAATCGGGGGTGCGGGTCGATCAACTCGCGGCCACCGCCACCGATCGGCAGTTGCCGCTCCTCAAGAGCATCGCCCAGCAGATCGAAGACGAAGTCATGCCCCCGGAAGGGGAACCGCAGCCGACAGAGGCTGAACGCAAGGCGCTTCTCGACTGGATCCCCCAGGTCATGAACGCGGCGATGGCCCGCAACACCCAGAAAAACGGCAGCGTCCGCCGGCTGACCGTCGGGCAATACCGCAACACGCTGCGCGATCTGCTGGGACTCGATGAAGATCTCACCGACATCCTCCCCCCCGACGGCCTCTCCAAAGACGGTTTCACCAACAACGGGCAGACCCTGCTCCTGTCGCCACTGCAGGTCGAAGCCTACTTCGACATCGCGTCGCAGGCCCTCGATCTGTGCATCGTCGATGAAAACGCCAAACCGGTCATCGAAACATTCCGGATGGACCTGGGCAAGAAAATCAACCCGGCCCCCTGCCCCGATAAACTCGTCCTGGGTGCCAACAGCCATCTGCTCAACAACGATGACTTCATCGTGACGGAACTGCAGCCCCCCAAGCCGTTCCCCTATCAGCCCTTCGCGATGCAGACCAAATTCGAATTCATCGAGGGGTACGTCGGCAACGACACGATCCGCGAATGGCGCAAGTTCGACAGCATCTACCACGCGGTGTTCGCCTGCATGCGCGGCTCGCCCGGGTATCCCAATGGCGAAGCGTTTCATGTCGTCCCCGAAGGGCTGCTGCTGCGGCCCGCCATCCCGAACTCGGAAATTTTTGGGGTCTCGAACACTTACGGGCCCATGGCCAATTTCAAGATCTCGTTGCGGGAACTCCCCGACCGGGGCAATTTTCGGGTGACGGTCAAAGCGGCCCGCTATAACGATGGCCTGCTGCTCGCCGCGGGGACGCCTGTTGCACCGGTGGACGCGGGCTCAATCACCGCCGCCACCGTCAGTTCGGCGCAAGACGCCGCCGTGGCGATCCCGGCCGAGGGGATCTACCAGGTGGACGTGTACCGCGCCGCCGACGATGGGCAGGGGGAACAGTCGCTCGAACTGGCGGGCCGACAGTTCAATGGCAAGCTGTTCGACTCGCCACTGCCGGCGGGGGCCAGTGCCCCCGACGAAAAAGCCTCGGCGTGGCTGCTCGTCCGGCTGCCGGCCGGGCCGCTGGCGGTGACCGCCCGCAGTGGAGATCACAAGAAACCACGCCGGATCGTGTTTCACCCCGTCGCCGCCGACAGCTCAGCGGGCCAGCGGTTCCTGACATTCGAAAAACGCCAGCCGGCAGTGGGTGTCTATGTGGGGCTGCGGCGCGACTGCGGCAGCACGCTCGCCCGGGTGGGCCAACCGCAACGGGTCCACGGCGGCGAACTGCACGACTATGTCTTCGAGGGCCCGATCAACGATTTCCCCAGTCCCGAGGTGGAAAAGAACAACGTCAATTACCTGGCCGGGGTCCGTGAAATCGGCGTCCGCAGTGAATACACCGACGGCCGCGACCTACCCCGGCTGTTGATTCGCTCGGTGGAATTTGAAGGCCCCTATTACGATCAATGGCCCCCCGCCACCCACCGCAAGATCTTCCGCGAATCATCGAACCGGGGGAATCCGCCGGTGTACGCCCGCGAAATTCTCAGCGAATTCGCGACGCGGGCCTTCCGTCGGCCATGCACTCCCGAAGAAGAGAACGCTCTGTTCAAAGTCTGGCAGACCTCGTTTGCCACCCATGCCGATTTCCAGCAGAGCATTAAAGACTCGCTGCTGGTCGTGCTGACGTCACCCCAATTCCTGTTCCTGGTCGAGAACAGTGCGGGCCCGCAAGCAGAGGATCTCGACGACTACGAACTGGCCTCGAAGCTCTCGTATTTCCTGTGGAACACGGCTCCTGATCAGCCTCTGCTCGATCTGGCGGCACGCAAAGAGTTGCACGGGGCGCTCGACCCGCAGATCGACCGGATGGTGCGCGACCCCCGCTTCGGCACCGCGTTGCACGAATTTGTCTCGCAATGGTTGAGCCTGGATAAGTTCGACGTCGTGTCGATCGACTCCAAAC
>JAFEBR010000311.1 GCA_018242565.1 Planctomycetota bacterium
GAAAGCCAATTGGGCGCCAGCCGCGCCTGCAGGACCTCATGAATGACCAAGGGGAGACTCGAACTCCCAAGCCCGGGTGGGCACGACGTTCTGAGCGTCGCGTGTCTACCAGTTGCACCACTTGGTCGATGGTTTTGAGTGGCACGGGCGCGATTCGCACCCGCCACATCACGCAGGTTTGAGCTTCGCCGCTGTTCCAGTTCGCGTACCGGGCCAGCTCCAGCGCGTCTGGCGGGATTCGAACCCGCGATCTTCTCCGTGACAAGGAGACGAGGACTCCGCTCCTCTACAAACGCGAATGAACCTTTAAAACTCCTGAGGAATTCTCTGCTCCGTTGATTATTGTTCCGCCCCTGAACGGCCGAGTCGTTGTGGTCCGCTTGTGGCGCTCAAGGCGGGAAATGAACCCGCCATCGCACAGGCGTGGCTGGCACTGCAGATTTTGGTCGAATGATCCCGGATGGACTCGAACCATCGTTGCCTGGGTGTAGGCCAGGAGTCGTCGCCGCTGGACCACGGGACCGTGGAGTCGTGTCAAAATGGACCCATCGGGAATCGCGCCCGAATCTCCGGTTTGCAGGACCGGTGTCTTACTCTTGGACCATGAGCCCTGAAATTGTTTCTGGGTGTCACCTACGTATTGCCTGATCGACTGTCGACAGGTTTCGTCAAATTGCGGGGGTTGGAATCGAACCAACGCCCACCTGGTTCAGAGCCAGGTATTGCTACCAGCAGCAACCACCCCGCAGTCACATCCGCGTTCCAGGACTCACCCACTCGAAAAAGGTTCGCGGAAACCGCATCGCTTTTCGCACTCGTCCCGGCCAGATCGTCTTGTCACCCTGTTCGCAGAGCACCGGGTGGGACTCGAACCCACGTTGCCGCATTACGAATGCGGAGTTCTCGCCACTGAACCACCAGTGCGTTGATCTCGGCGGAGTCTCGTTTGACCAGCCGTTCAACAAGCATTTCGCTCGCGCCCCCTTCCATCAATTCATCGCACCTCGGCCTGGCGCACACCCACTGGCACAATCTCACGTGCCACCGCGTCGTTTTTGTACTGACAGATTTGTGCCTCCAGCGCCTTCCCAATTGGCCCGAGGTGGAGTCGAACCACCGCTGCCGCCTTATCAGAGCCACATGCTTCCGTTACAACACCGGGCCTCACACTCCGGGGTGGCTACGCACCCCACTGGGGCGAACACGCATGGCCGTGTTCGCCCCAAATTCCTGCTTTGCGTCATTCGCACCAACCGCCACCCACCACGCCGCGCGCATCCGCCGCTGAAATTACGTTCGGTATTGAAAACAGCTCGTCGGGGACTCGAACCCCGTCCTCCGCCTTGAAGGGGCAGCGTCCTGGACCGGTAGACGAACGAGCCCAGGTCTCCGAATGTCCCTCCACAGGCGACCCAAGGCGAATCACGAAAAAAGCCCGCTGTCACTGGGACACCGGGCTTGGGAAAACGCCTGTAGGGCTGTCTGCCGAGTGTTACCCGTGCGGGGAATCCTGGGGGCGCATCGTCGCCGTTTCCCAGGCCATCTGCCGGGGTTCCAAACCTGCGCTGAGTCCAATCGTTGGCAAAGACCTCATGGCCATCGTCCTCGATTTGTTTCCTGAAACGGCTGGTTTCTTAACGGCTGGCGGGCCGATCCCGCGTCGTAACTTCTAATGAGACACCGCGCCGACGAAATGGTTCCCTGAATTTTTTTCATTTTTCCGATTTCTGGCCCAGGTATGGCTGGCGCGTTCCTTCGCCTCTGACTGTTCTCGAAAACTGATCGGTGACCGAGCACCAGCACCAAAGTCGTGGATCGCTCCGTCGATCCAACGCCCTATCCAATTCTCCCATTCGCTGCACGAAAGCGAAGATCGGACGCGATGGGGCGCAGTTGCCGAACAACCCCGAAGCAGGCGAGATTCGATAGCCCTGGGCGCCAAGCCCAGGGTCCGTTGCTCACAAGTTCCCCCACCCCACACGGTCTGGCCTCACCCGCCCGGCGGTTGATACCATGTTGGTCAACAACCTGTTGGCTCGCGCCTTTCCTTCCTGAGTGACCACGGCAGTAAGAGGGGACCTTCCATGCCCAAAAAATCAACCGGCACATCACGTCGGCAAGTGAAATTGCTGTCAGGAGGCAATCCGCAGATTGCCAAAGGTGACGGAGACGCGCCGGTGCAGGCCTATCTGGCCGCGTTACCGGGCTGGAAACGGGACGTTGGCCAGCAACTCGACGCGCTGATCGAGCGCTGTGTGCCCCACGTGCAGAAAGCCGTCAAATGGAATTCTCCATTCTACGGCATCGACGGCCAAGGCTGGTTTCTGGGGGTCCACTGCTTTACGCGCTACCTGAAGCTGGCCTTTTTCCGAGGCGCATTGCTGCAGCCCCCGCCTCCGGTGGTGAGCAAAACCCCCGACGTCCGGTACCTGCACCTGCACGAAGACGACCTGCTCGACGAAGCCCAACTCACCCGCTGGCTCCAACAAGCCGCCGCCCTCCCCGGCTGGAGCCCCTGAGCGACCTCCTCGTCGAAATCCTCGGTGTGCGGCCTGCGTCTCGCCAGACCTCGAACGGTAACACGGTGTCACATCGCCACGACCGATGCGGCCATTCACCGCCGGCTTGTACACCTGCGCCCTGGTTGGCTTCCAATTCCGTGAGGCGCGCACCGCCGGAAGATGAATTTGTCCGTTCGACCCGTATCACCATTCCGCACCGACGGGGGGGGTAATCGCACGTCTCAGCGCCCTCCCAACATCTACCGCCAGCGAGCCGCCCGGGTTTATCCCGGCGGTATCAGCGTGCCTCGTCAACACCGGATGAATCGGCTGTTCGACTTTGCCGAAGCGCGCTGGCAGACCGTACCGTCGCAGCAAGTTTCGTGAGCAACAGCCACATGTGAAGCGCCCACCGCCGGAAGATGAATTTGTCCGTTCGACCCGTATCACCATTCCGCGCCGATACCGCCGGGGTAAACCCGGCGGCTCGCTCAGGGCACTTCCGCCCGACCAGCCACAGCGCCGTTCAACTGCTTCTTACGGAACGCGTCATCGCACCTCACCGCCCCGCTGCCACCCACACGGCGTCTCCCCCCTATCGAAGGGGGGGCCACCGGTTGGGGGTAAACGCACGTCTCGGCGCCTTCCGAACAGCTACCGCCAGCGAGCCGCCCGGGTTTATCCCGGCGGTATCAGCCCCCGATCCTGCTTCCGGTACCAACCAGCATTCAGCGCCCGGTCTGGCTCATCAGTCCCATCTGCCGCCATCGCCGCGCGACTCATCACGACGGAGCGTGATGACTACAAAACAGTGCCCATCACGTCATACGACAGCAACCAGAAATCAGCCCCGCACGTCTCTGCGCCTTCCGAACAGCTACCGCCAGCGAGCCGCCCGGGTTTATCCCGGCGGTATCCGCGTGCCTCATCAACACCGGATGAATCGGTTGTTCGACTTTGCCGAAGCGCGCTGGCAGACCGTACCGTCGCAGCAAGTTTCGTGAGCAACAGCCACATGTGACACGCCCACCGCCGGAAGATGAAATTGTCCGTTCGACCCGAATCACCATTCCGCGCCGATACCGCCGGGCGTGCCTTACTACGATCGAGCGCTCTCGTACGGCCCTCAGCGCCCGGTCTGGCTCATCAGCTCCATCTGCCGCCGCCGCCGCAGTGGCCATGTCGTGGTGTTAACCGTCTAATCGGCCTCTCGCCCGTTGCCGCGAATGCGGACGTCGGATTCGCTGACGATCCACAAGTGTCCGTCGAGATTCTCGGTTTCGAACATGAGCATGATTCGACGCAACACTCGCAGGACGGACGGCCGACTTTGGTCCGCCAGACGTAAGACAACGATTCCGGAATATTCGTCGGGTGGGTAGGCGCGAACATCGCAGAAATCCAAATCCAGCGTCAGAATCACGCGGTGTTCCGCTCGGCAAACGCTGGCGATCGTCGCGTCGGCCTTCCCCTTCAATCCCTGATCGAGAACCTTGACAGCATCGTGCCCGTGCTCGCGCAAGAGGTCGCGAGCATCGAGAGGCAGATTCTCGTCGATCTTGAATTGCATTACGCGGCGTCCACGGGCAACGCCAGCAGGCGATCACGGGCCAGATCGCTGGCGTAGAGGAGCACGGCCTGGATGTCTTCCTCTTGGATCTGGTAGCCGCGTGAAATGTCCTCGTACGATTCTCGCGCCGCCAGATTGTCGAGAACGACAGAGACCATGACCCGAGTTCCCTTGATGCACGGCCTGCCATGGCAAACGGCGGGGTCTGTTGTAATTCTGTCTCGCCAATTCATGTGAACTTTCCTGGCAGTGTCTGCCTGACAACCCGTACCAAATACGCCAACGAACGCATTTTCGACAAAAACGAGATTCGTCGCAACCCCCGTCGGCAGACCTGTCGCATTTGGTCCACAGTTGTCTATGGAACTGGCGAATAGTGGGTGGCGATGCCGTCCCTGGAAACAGAGCCGTCTTGTGGAGCAGGCGTCTCGCCTGCCGTCCGTCTCGCAGCCCACAACAGCGCCCCCCAAGCTCGGCCCCGCGCGTCACCGCACCTGCGCCACCCACACAGCGTCTCCCCCCCCCTATCGAAGGGGGGGCCACGGGGGGGTAATCGCACGTCTCACCCCCCTCCCAACACCAAACGCCAGCGAGCCGCCCGGGTTGATCCCGGCGGTTTCCGCGTGCCTCGTCAACACCGGATGAATCGGCTGTTCGACTTTGCCCAAGCGCCCTGGCAAACCGTACCGTCGCAGCAAGTTTCGTGAGCAACAGCCACATGTGAAGCGCCCACCGCGGGACGATGAAATTGTCCGTTCGACCCGAATCACCATTCCGCGCCGATACCGCCGGGATGAA
>JAFEBR010000312.1 GCA_018242565.1 Planctomycetota bacterium
AGGGTGTGGATCTCGGCGCCGAAGGCTGTTATCGATTGTTGACTGGAGCGCCGAGGATTTCAACCCTGATTTTCTGAGAAATCAGAAAACAGGTTGTTTCCGCTGATTTTTTCAAGGAAATGGCAAAGTCTCTGGTTTCGGCGCTCTCCATCACACGCGAATTCTGAGCAGACAAAGCGCCGATTGGTCTGATTGGCACGCTCATTGCATTACTAACCTTGCGTGAACGATGCAGATCTCGGTTCAAAACCGATGACCTGCCGCGAATCGAGAGGTTCGTGTAACACTTTACCCAGCCTGGCCCTCGGAAAGAGGTGTTTCGCTGGAAAGTGCGGATTGTGAGGGTGCCCCGACTACAGTTCGACCCACACTGTAGTTACATGCCCCGCAAGGAAAAGTCCGTGCTTTCCAGGGAAGCGTTTCCGAGGGCCTTTATTTTTTTACCGGGCCGCTGTACGTCGCAAACGAATTCGGCGTCTCCCACATGGTCACTTCCACGACCGGAAATCCCTGCTGGTGGGTGTATTCAAAAATCACCCGGGCAATGTTCTCGGCGGTGGGGTTGTACGGGATCGCAAAAACCGGCTGCTGGTGTTGCTGAAACACCGGCAGGAGTGGGTCCGCTTCGTGCAGGATCATGCAGTGATCCAACTGGTTGTCGATCCAGGTCCGCACGACCCGCTTGATGTCACCGAAATCTACCAGCATGCCTCGATGGTCGAGATCGAGTCCTTCCAGAGTGATTACCGCTCGGCCATTGTGTCCGTGCAGGTTCTTGCACTTGCCTTCATAGTTCAACAGGCGGTGGCCGTAACAGAAATCGAGTTGTTGCGATACGCGAAACATGGTTGCCACTCACACGGTTGAAGATCGAGGCGGGTTGGCTGAGAAACGACGGCCAGAACAGGGCATTTCCGGGCTGCCGGGCTTTGCCCACTGCAGACCCAGGGTGTCGTTCCCGGCGGGCGAATTGTAGAGGGGAATTGCCGGGCAAACAACATGCGAACGTGTGACCCCAGGGCCTGACTTGCTGCACCGAGTTTTATGTTTCGGCGGCGGCGATTGCCGCGGCGACTGCAATTCTCCTTTCGGCCGGCTCGTGCTACGATCCCCCGAGTGGTGTCGCCGGGGTATCGTGCGGGAGCGACGGCGAGCATTCGCAATGGTACGCAACATGTCTCTCCAGAGGGCCTGTTACCCGCGAAACAGACCGATGTGCCAGGGAGAAACGCGTTGTCATTGGAAAAGTCCTCCGCAATCATCATTCGCCAGGCCGATTTCAGCGAATCGAGCCGGGTCGTCACGTTGTATACCCGCGAATTTGGGAAGGTGGCGGCCTTGGCGAAAGGGGCGAAACGGCTGAAAGGGCCGTTCGAAGCTGCTCTTGACCTTCTCGCCGTTTGTGAGGTAGTGTTCATCCGCAAGTCCTCCTCCAGTCTCGATCTCCTCACCGAAGCCAAGTTACAGCAACGATTCAAACCCAGACCGGGTGAACTCGGTGCTCTCTACGCGGGTTACTACATCGCGGAACTCCTCGAATCCCTCAACGAAGACTACGATCCCCATCCTGTCCTGTTTGATGAAGCCGTCCTGGCGTTAACTCGCCTGACAGACAACTCCCCTCTCGATACTTCCCTGTTACGTTTCGAACTCGTCATTCTTCGCGAGATCGGCCAGTTGCCGATGTTCGATGAATGCGCCGAATGCGGCGAACCGATCGGTTCTTCGCTCCGTTATGGTTATCAAGTCTCTCACGGAACTTTGATTTGCCAGAAGTGTTTTGGAGACGAGCCACCTCGGTGTCTCGTGACTCCGGGCACCGCGGCGGTCATGCGTGCGTTTTCGTCAGTCTCTGATTCCAGTTTGAAAAACCTGGTGGTTTCTCCCGCGCAGATGCGTGAGTTACGACTGGTTGTGAATTCGACAATCGCTCAAATCCTGGGGCGCAAGCCCAAAACACTGCGTTACCTGCCTCTCTGACTCTCAATTCCCTCCGGACAACTGACCCCGGTCATGACATTGCCGAGCAAGGATTCGCTCCATTCGATTCAGCGCCGGAATGCGCTTCGCAGACCTCAGGTTCTGAGAAATCCGTTGGGATTTCTACAGCGACCTGTGACCGGTCTGTTGTTGGCGGTTTGCTGGCTGGGAATCGCGGGCTGTAAGTCGACGGTTGACAGCGTCGATATCAAAGAAACCTATGGCCCCATCGGCCGATTGGCCAAGAACCGGGCCGAACAGGCAAAGCGCGACAAGAGCGACGAGCCGTATGTGGGATTGGAACAGTTCAACGCCGCCAAGAAACTCTACGACGAACAGAAATACGCCGAGGCTCGCAAAGCTTTCCACAAAATTGCCAAAACCAAAAAGTGGAAGAACGAGCCCGTTGTCGAAGAAGCCCGGTTCTATCGTGCCGAAAGCGACTTTCAACTCGGGCATTACCCGGCGGCCCAGGATGGTTACGACGAACTGCTGAAGAATCATCCCTCGACGAAATACCTCGAACATTCGGTCAAACGCCTGTACGCCATCGCCTGTTTCTGGTTGAAATCTCCGAAGCCGGCGTCCGAAGTCGAACTGGCGAGTTTCAAAGAAGAAAACGGCGAAGAATTGCTGGCCAAGAATCCCGACGCCCGCGCGCCGTTCCAGTGGCGCTTCCTGCCGAACTTTACGAACAAGACCGAACCGGTGTTTGATACACCCGGTCGGGCCGTCCAGGCCTTGCGCTCGGTCACCCTCAACGACGTCTCCGGTCCTCTTGCCGACGACGCCCTGATGCAGTTGGCCCTGTATCACCTGCGGCGGGCCGACTACCGGGAAGCCGAAACCTACTTCGAAGAGATTCGCAAGAATCACAGCAACAGCGAATTTGTTCAGGCTGCCTACATTCTCGGCGAACACGCCAGTCTGAAGTCGTATCAGGGCGTGAATTACGACGGCAAGCAATTGCTGGAAGCCCGGAATCTCGCCGAGGCCACCAATCGCAACTACCCCAACAGTCCCCAACGCCAGAAACTCGAGGCCGACCTGGCCCGCATCCGGGTGGAGATTGTTGAACGTGACTGGAAACGGGTCGAATACTACATGCGTCGCGGCGAAAAGGAATCGGCGGCGGTGTACTGCGAAATCATCATGGAGCAATATCCCGATTCGGTCCAGGCGGCCCGGGCTCGCGAAACGCTCTTGAAAATTGGTCCCAAGTACGCCGCGGGAATTCTGTCACGACCATTGTTCGTGAAGGATGCTCCCGTTCCCTCCGAGTCAGAAGACGACGAAGATCCCGACGAGTTGATGGAACCGCGTCGTCTCGATGATAGCGAAGGCAATGAAGGCGGCAGCGCGGCACCGACCGGTGAGTAAGGAGGCTCAACATGAACCAGAACAGATTCAGGATCATTCCCCGCCGCAGCCTGGGCTTTGCGGCGCTGTGGTTGGTGCTGGCGACTGTGACCGGTTGCGGTTATCAGGTCGGGGCACCGTTCAATCCGGAAATTCGGTCGGTTTATGTGCCGGTCTTCAAATCGATCAGTTCCCGCCGGTTTCTGGAATATGAATTGACCGAAGCGGTCCAGAACCAGATCAAGCAGCGGGCTCACATGCGACTGGTCAAAGAAGAAGAAGCCGACACGAAATTGAGTGGCCGGATCATCGATATGCGGAAAACGGCCCTTGGCCAGACGGAAAACAGCGATGCCCGCGAACTGCAGATGAACCTGCAGGTGGAAGTCACCTGGGAAGACCTGCGGACCGGAAAGATCCTGGCTCAACAGCGCGTGCCGTTGCCGGCCGAAATGGTGCAACTGGCCGCCCAGGCGGAATTCGCACCGGAAGTCGGGCAGTCGCTGGCCACCGCCGACCAGACGGTGATCAAACGGCTGGCTCAAAACATCGTCGACATGATGGAAATGCCCTGGTGATCTGGCATGACCTGTGTCCGTTGACTTGGCCTGAGTGCCCGGCCGCGGCCTCCGGGAGTCCAGCCGGCAAAATCGCGGTCAGGGGTTTCGGGTGAACCAGCCCCGCAGTTTGTGGCGGACCAGCACTTCTCCGGCGATCCACAGTTTCTTAGGACGCGAAAGCGAGACACGCCCCTTGAAGATGTCGTAGCGCCGACGTTCGATCTCGTCGAGAATTCCGCCATAAATGCGCAGCATGGCCTCGAGGATGGGGCGTCCTTGAGGTTCCAGGTACTCGAACAGCGGGCGCGCCCGGGCGTAGTACTCGCGGGCCCGCGAGACTTCAAACTGCATCAACTGTTGAAAACGCGGGTCCGTGTGAAAGTCCTGCTGTTTCGAAGCCGTGAGTTCGTGGGACTCGATGTGGAACCGATTCAGGTCCTCGGCCGGTAGATAGATGCGGCCGGTGGTGGCGTCCTCCTGTATATCCCGCAGGATATTCGTCAGTTGCAGGGCCGTGCCGCAGTCCACGGCCGCGTCGATCGCCCGTGGATCATGAAATCCCCAGAGGTGGATACAGGCCAGGCCGACCGCTCCGGCCACGTGGTAGCAGTAGCGGTTCAGATCGGTAAACGTCTGGTAAGCCGCCGGCACGAGGTCCATTTCGACCCCTGCGATCACATCCAGCAGATACTGCACGGGCAGTTGGTAGCGACGGATGATGTCGTTGACGGCAGGCAGTACGGGGTGTTCGACCGGGGTCCCTTCGCAGGCCCGCAGCAGGTTGTCTCGCCAGTCGCGCAACTGGACAGACCGGACTTCGGGGGCGGCGTCGCTGTCTCCCAGGTCGTCGGTGACCCGCATGAATGAGTACAACGCGCACATCGCCTGTCGCTGGTCCGCAGGCAATGTCAGGAAGGAGTAGTAGAAATTGCCCGCTGTGGCCCGGGCCAGTGCGCGGCAGTGTTCGTACGACGCGGCGACAGAACACTGCATGGGTGGGCTATTCGTGGGCTGAGGATTTCGCTTCGTGACGGAAAATCGCGACCAGTGACTGGCTTTCGGCGGGTTTCACGTCGCAGCGAAAGTACTCGTTCTTCGGCGTTTTCATCCAGATATGCGTGGGTTCCACCCAGAAACGGTCGGTGGTCTCCATGTCATTTCGGAAGGTCACCGTGCAGACCGGCAGTTTGGGGGCCGGATCGTTCATGGCATAGAATTCATCAGATTTTTTGCGGAAAAATGCCGCCACCCGCGCGATCTGAGCCGGGTCATCCAGTGTGGTAATCCGGTCATCGTCTTCGGTCGAAGCGTCGAGACCTTCAAACAACGAGACGGTCGTGGCCTGCTCCGGATTCGACATCCGCAACATGTATCGTTGCGCACACCCGGTTGTCAGCAGCAGCGCCAGCATGGCGAAGAACATCCGTGTTCGAATGGACATGTTTGTCCTCTCCCATCTCCGTTGGACGATCAAAACTGGATCGCGGCGAACTGACCGGCCGGAAATCGGCCGAAACTCTGGTGAATAGACCGCTTTCTGCTGGCGGGCAGAACTCGTTTTGATATGCCCACAGCAGGTCATTTTCCCCGCCACAGGTTCCGCCAGACAGCCCGCCAGATGCATCCTGCAAATAGCCGGGCGACATCGGCCTTCGTCACAATTGGTCGATGATCCCACACCTTGTAACCGATTCTCTCGATCTGGTCCAGAATTCTTTCGCCTCCCCGGGCAAATAGCTCAATATCGACCTGCACCCGCCAGGGGAACGGGGCCAGTTCCGGCAGCGAGGGAGACGACCAGGGGGACAGCCAGCGACGCGCCCGCCCCACCTGGAATTCCATCAACTCCAGAAACACGCGGTTTGTGACCCGGCCGTGAAGTTCCTCCTGAGTGTAGTGGAATCGCTGTAAGTCCTCTTTTGGCAGGTAGATACGGCCGATGTCCAGGTCCCGCGAGACATCCTGCCAGAAGTTGGCGAGTTGCAGGCCCGTACAGATCGAGTCCGACCAGACGAAGTTTTCGGGTGTCGCCTGACGGCAGAGATACAGAACCAGCCGTCCGACCGGATTGGCGCTCCGTCGGCAATAATCGACCAGTTGCTCGAACGTTTCGTAGTTGGGAACCGCTTGGTCTTGTTCGAACGCCGAAATCAAGTCGTCGAAAGGCTGGCAGGGAATCGCGAATTCCCGCACCGTATCGCACAGTGCCACAAACACCGGGTGGCGCGCCTCTCCCGACTCGTAGCAGGCGTGCAGTTCACGGCGCCACCAGCTCAGTAAATCGAGTGCCCGCTGGCCTCCGCCGACTTCATCCCCCAGGTCATCGGCCCAGCGGCAGTATGCATAAATATTGTAGAAGTGCTGATGCAGCGACCGCGGCAACAGCCACGAGACCACTGGAAAGTTCTCGTAATGCGTTGTGGCCAGTTGCCGGCAGTAGTTGCGGGCCGTCGCCAGATCCGGGATGGCCTGGGCGGGAGCCTCGGGGCCCCAGTTCGCCAACTCTCGTGCAAATCGGGCAGCCTCGTCTGGCGACTGCGGTTTTGTAGTCATACAGACGTTACCAGAATTAGAGCGACATTCGGTGGTGGGGAAAGTCAGGCGGGAAACCAACGGCGGTCAGCTTGCGGATTTCGCACGGGATTCGACGCGATCGGGATGCTGAATCAGGACGACGTCGGCCATTCCCAGGAACAGTCCCGTGCCCACCACGCCCGGGATGCACTTCAGTTCGATCTCCAGCGCCTGCGGGTCGACCAGGGGCCCCACCTGGCAATCCAGAATGTAATTGCCATTGTCGGTGATGAAGGCCTGCCCGGCCGATGAACGCCGCTCCGATTCCAATCCCAGGTGACGCAGTTTTTTCTGGCAGACTTCCCAGCCGAACGGGACCACTTCGACGGGCAGTTTCTGCCGTTCCCCCAGTTGTCCGACCAGCTTTTCTGTGCCCACGAGAATCACGAACTTGCGGGCCGCGGCGGCCACGATCTTCTCGCGGACCAGTGCGCCACCCAGACCTTTGATCAGATTCAGTTCGGGATCGACTTCGTCGGCCCCGTCGATCGCCAGGTCGATGCTGTCGATCTCGTGGAAATCCACCAACGGAATCCCCAGGCTGGTGGCCAGGTCGGCGGTCTGGCGGGATGTGGGGACGCCCCGGATCTTGAGCCCCGAGGCGATCCGTGTTCCGAGTGCTTCGACAAAGGCCCGCGCGGCTCGCCCTGACCCCAATCCCAGGACGAAACCATCCTGGATCATCTCTAACGCCACCGACGCGATTCCGGATTGATCCATTGATCTTCCTGCCAAAAAAGAAGCGGCGCAGACCATTCGACCTGCGCCGCCGGGGAACGCTTAGCCTTTCGCACTGGCAATCTGATTTTTGGCCGCCGCGACGACGGCGTCGGTTGTCAGCCCGAACTTCTGGTAGACGTCTTTCATGGGGCCCGACGCGCCGAACGAGTGCATGCCGATCGCCGTGCCGTTCGGGCCCACGTACCGATCCCAGCCCACAGTGACCCCTTCTTCGACAGACACGCGGGCCTTAACGGCGGCCGGGAAGACACTGTTCCGGTACTCGGCAGGTTGTTTCTCGAACAGTTCCCACGAGGGCATGCTCACAATCCGGACTTTGACCCCTTCGGCCTGCAGCTTTTCCGCGGCCTGTACACACAGGCTCAGAGCGCTGCCCGTGCCGATCAGGATCACGTCGGGTTTGCCGCCCGGGGCATCCTGCAGCACGTAGGCCCCCTTCGCCAGGCCCGCTGCCGGAGCGTATTTCGTGCGATCGAGGGTTGGCAGAGCTTGCCGGGTCAGGGCCAATGCGATCGGTTCATGCGAATGTGTCATCGCCACCCGCCAGGCTTCCACCACTTCGTTGGCATCGGCCGGACGCAGGGTGATCAGCCCGGGAATCAGGCGCAGCGACATCACGTGTTCTACCGGTTCGTGCGTGGGGCCGTCTTCGCCCACCGCGATCGAATCGTGCGTGAACACGTAAATGACAGGGAGTTCCATGATTGCACTGAGCCGCACGGCCGGTCGGCAATAATCGCTGAAGACCATGAACGTCGCGCCATACGGTCGGACTTTACTCACCGCCATGCCGTTGAGGATGGCGCCCATCGCATGTTCGCGAATACCGAAGTGCATATTTCGGCCACCCGGCGTCGTGGCGGTGAACGAACCCGCTTCCGGGAACGTGAGCAATGTCTTGGTCGAAGGGGCCAGATCGGCCGATCCGCCGATCAACCAGGGCACGCTCTGGGCCACGGCATTCAGGACCTTGCCCGACGAATCGCGCGACGCGATCCCCTTTTCGTCCGCTGGGAATGTGGGCAGGTTTTTGTCCCACCCTTCCGGCAGCCGGTCGTGCAGCAGGCATTCCAACTGCGCAGCTTGTTCCGGAAATTTCTGTTTGTATCCGTTGAACAGGGTTTCCCAGTCGGCGTGCAGTTTCTTGCCGCGCGCCCCAATGCCGGCACGGAAGTGATCCAGAACTCCATCGGGAACCAGGAACTTGGCTTCTTCCGGCCAGCCGTAGTTCTTCTTGGCACCGCGGATTTCTTCATCTCCCAGCGGTTCGCCGTGCGCCTCTTTCGTCCCCTGCTTCTTGGGGGCCCCAAAACCAATCTGGCTGTTCACCACAATCAACGTCGGGCGATCGGTGGCGGTCCCCGACGCGACCAGGGCTTTTTCGAGGGCGGCGATGTCGTTGGCATCGGTGACGTGCAGCGTGTTCCAGCCATAAGCCTGGAAGCGGGCGATAACATCTTCGCTGAACGCGAGATCGGTTTTGCCTTCAATCGTGATGCGGTTGCTGTCGTAAATCCAACACAGGTTGCCCAGCTTCAAATGGCCGGCCAGTGACGCGGCTTCACTGGTGATGCCTTCCATCATGCAGCCGTCGCCAGCCAGCGCATAGACCCGGTAGTTGAACAGCTCGAACCCGGGGCGATTGTAGGTTTGAGCGAGCCACCGCCCGGCGATCGCCATGCCCACGGCGTTGGAAGCCCCCTGTCCCAAAGGACCGGTCGTCGTCTCCACTCCCGCTGTCCAGCGATACTCGGGGTGTCCAGGAGTCTTGCTGTTGAGTTGGCGGAAACGCTTGATTTCATCGAGCGAGACCGACGGAGCGCCCGTCGGTTTTCCGTGTTCATCCAGCGCCTGGACTTCTGTTAAATGCAGCAGCGCATAAATCAGCATCGACGCATGTCCTGCTGAAAGCACGAACCGATCACGATTGGGCCATACAGGATCAGCCGGATCGTACCGCAACACCCTTTGGAACAGCGTGTATCCCAGCGGGGCCATCCCCATGGGGGTCCCGGGATGGCCCGATTTGGCCTGCTGGATGGCATCCATCGCGAGCGTGCGGATGGTGTTGATCGAAAGTTGTTCAATATTCGCGGAGCTCATAGAGTCCTCGTGGCTTGGAAAATGAGGGTTTCGCCGCCGCTGAATCGGCAGCGTCAGTTGGCTTGTGATCTGAGTTTTAGACGCATGAGAATAGAAGATCTCGGTCAAATCGTCCAATGTGCGGCAAAGCGCCCCCAGATCGAGTTTTCTTGGCCAGACCGTCGAAATCTGCCCGCAAATCAACGATCTGCCACGAACGACGGCAGATCGTGAAAATCTGATGAAAAGGTCGAAAATTCGGCTGGTGGTACGAGGCCGTGACGGATTTGGGACAGTGTGTCCCGCGGTGGCTCCCCAGCGGGGTGCTGTTTCTACGTGGGCCCCACACCGTGTCACAGGGGCCGGCTTTCATCCGGGACGCCACACCGCAGTTCCCGGCATCGACTGGAATTGGGCGTGCGAATCGTTTTGAATAGGAGTCACGCATACGACCGGGCCAGTGTCAGGCTTATGCGGCCGCTCGTGGAAACCAACAGAAACAGGAGCTCCGGGCCATGGTGATCTGCCCCCACTGTCAGATCGGATTTCATCCGCGGTTTCAGGTCTGTCCACGCTGCGGGAATTACCAGGTTCCCGCCGAGGAGTATGCCCAGTTTCTGAAGTCCCAGATCGTCGTCGAAATCGAGTCGGGGTGCTCGGTGCGAGATGTCGAGCAGATGCTGGTCGATGGCGGTTTCTCGGAATGTGAGGCGACCGAATTGGTGGCTCAACATGCGCGCCGCGGTAAACGGCGTACGCGCACTCGCGGTTTCGGGCGACTCGTTGTGGGGGGATTGGCCCTCCTGTTGTCGGTCCCGGCGTATTTCATTCTCAAAATCGTGGCCATTGGTTTGTTCCTGTTTGGATGCTTTGCGTTGCCGAGCGGGCTGTACTCATTGATCACCGGGCGTGACAGCGGCATCGCCCCTCCGGATTTCGTACAGGGCCTGTTGGATGCCAAACGCTGGATCAAGTAAGCCATTTGCGTTCGCGACCACGCGGACGGCATGGCCAACTGATGGCTGAGACGGTTGGCGTGCAGACTCCCGCTGACGTCGCTGCCGGCTCTGCTGCGGGGGGCACCGATCGGATCGCCCGCGTGGAACATCGGCCGTGTAACAGGCAGCTTCAGTTCCTGGTAAAACAGAACTCGGTCATTCGCCCAGTTTGGCGAGAATATCACGGGCCAGTTTGGCGTAGCGTTCATCGGCCTCCGACTCCAGGATCTTGCGCATCGCCTCGCGCTGTTCCGATTCGGACGGTGCGTTGGAAGCCGCCTCTTCCTGATCGACGACCGTCTTCTCCCTTTAGGATTTCTGCCGGTCATCTGGAAAGAGGTAAACACATGGCTCGGCTTTGACTTCCTGTTCCCTGACGTGAGCAGAAATCCGTTTGCCCGTGACGAAATCCAACTGGCCATCGCCATCGAAATCGCCGAGGTGCAGGGTGTGGACCTGCGAAGAAACTGTTGGCGATTTGGCGTTCCTGGCCGGATCTGCCAGAATGCTGTGCCATCCGCGCCGAGTCTGTTCGCGTGCGGTTTCAAATCGCGATCAACGCTGTCATCGAGGAAGGACTTCATTCGCCATGGGTTACTGCGAGATGCGTACCGTCGACGCGGGTTTCCGACGAGCCCTGTGTGCCAGCCTGGCGCTGCTCGCCTGGTTGGGTTTGGCGAATGATGCCGTGAATGCCGACGAGGTGACGCGCGTGTTCCTCTTCGCTGGCCAGTCCAACATGGTCGGGTCCGATGCGCACGCCGACCCCTTTCAGGGGTCTGCCGAACGGAAGGGGTTTTACCCAGGGTCGCTGCCTGCGGCAGCAACCCTGGGCTTCGATGTTCAATGCCGTTGGCCTTGCTGGATCGTCCCGCCCATTCGTCTGAGCGACCGCACTTCCGGCGAAACGCAGGCCTGGTCCCCATGTTGAGGGTGATCCGAGCGCTTCACGAGGATGGGGATTGCCGCAGTGAGTCACTCGCGTGCCGCGACCAGCGTCCCCAGGTCGAACTTACGAAGCGGCTCGCCGAAGTGGAGTACGAACGACTCAGTAAAATAGGGGCCGCCTGCCGGATCGCTCCGGCGTTGTTGAGCAGACCGGTTGACTCATCAACCGTGTGTTTTTCATTGACCTCAGGCACTCCAGCTCACTGCATCGCTTGAGCGGCGACTTTCATGTCATCGAATCAGGGGGTTGCAGGTGAGGTCGTTTTCTTCGGTGTCAGCCAGCAGAGCGCCCACCCCGAATTGCTTCGAGGATGTTGATGTCGATGGAATATCGACCGTCGCTCAGATTGTAGTAACGACTTCTCCGGCAGCGGGAACGACCTGATCGAGAAGTCCGGCAAAGAACCAATCCAGACCTGTGTCGCCGAACAGCGTATCAATGTCGCTATCGTCAATGACCGTTGAGCCATCCAGTTGATACGGACCGTTCAGTCCGCCCCCAACATTCCCCGTCAAATGACCAATTCGCGACGCGTAGGCCAGATCGGTTCGGCTCCACTCGGCCATGATGGCGCTGAAAGCGGTGTAATCGACAAATGGCGTGGTCTCGCTGACAAATATGACGGTACCCCCGATGAGGATATCCTCGGTGGCATTGCCGTGGATTGCATCGGCTCCGGTGCCGCCGATGAGAATGTCCCGCCCATTGCCCCCGTTGAGTGAATCGTTGCCAGCGCCCCCCAGAAGAATGTCATTGCCGTCGCCGCCATTAAACACGTTGTCCGCGGCGTTCCCCACCACGATGTCGTCGCCACTGCCCCCCGTAACGTTCTCGACATCAATGACACTCGCCAGCCCACTGGCCGTTCCTGCCATCAGATTCACCTGGATGGCGGTGGCGTAACTTGAATAATCGAGTTTGTCGATGCCGGCTCCACCCTGAAAACTGCCCGCGAAGAGCACTCCTTCCACGACCTTAAAGGTGTCTGCCGCCGTGCCCCCCAGCAGGGTTTCGAAACTGCTGAACAAGTAGCTGCCGACGGCGCCGCCATTGGCCGCGGAGATCGTCCATGTGTTCGCGCTGTTGGCTCCTATAAGAGTGTCAGCGGCAGAACTGCCCAGCAGCGTGGCGATGCTGGCGAAATGGGCGATTCCGGTGGAGCTGAGAGCGGCAAGATCGACGGTTACGGCGCTGCCGTACGGTGTGTAATCCACGACGTCGCTCCCCGCGCCGCCGTTCACCGTGCCGCTGATAATTCCCCCCGCATGGATTGAGAACGTATCGACAAGTCCTCCGCCGCTGAGGTTTTCCATGCCATTAAAGCTGACACCGGCGACTGCGCCGCTGTTGCTGCCGGTGATGTCCCATTGCGTGTCGATGCCGGGACCGACCAGCGTATCGGTGGCGGTGCCCCCCAGCCAGTTTTCGAAGCTGTCGAACGTCACTCCGGAAGTCGTCCCGCCGAGCGCAGTGATCGTCCAGGTGCTGGCATTGTTGTCGCCGATCAGCGTATCGACGGCTGTGCTGCCGTGCAGAGTGGCGATGCTGGCGAAATGCGTGATGCTGGTGCCGCTGAGGGCCGCCAGATCAACCCAGACCGCGGTGCCGAAGAGGGCGTAGTCGAGAACGTCGTTTCCCGCTCCGCCATTCACCGTCCCGGTAATCGTCCCGCCGGCGTGGACGGCGAAGGTATCGATCAATCCTCCGCCGGTGAGATTCTCCATGCCGCTGAAGTTGACGCCTCCGACAGCGCCACTGTTGGTGCCGGTCACGTCCCACAGCGTGTCGACGGCGGGCCCGACGAGCGTGTCAGTCGCGTTCCCTCCCTGCCAGTTTTCAAAGCTGTCAAACGACACACCTGCGACGGTTCCCCCGACCGCAGTCACGGTCCACGTATTCGTCGCGTTCGCGCCGATGAACGCATCCGTCGCCGCGCTGCCGTGCCAACTGGCGATGCTGGTGAAATGGGGCACCGCGGTGCTGCTGAGATCCGCCAGATTGACGGTCACGGCGCTGGCGTATTCTGCATAATCGAGGACGTCGGCCCCTCCTCCGCCAGCCAGCGTTCCGCCGACGCTCGACGCGGAATGGACGTGAAACGTATCGACCTGGGTGCCGCCGGTCAGGTTTTCAAACGATGCAAACGTCACTGAACCTGTGATCATGCCCGCGTTGGCGCCTGTGAGCGACCAGTCGTTGACGGTATTCGCGGCAATCAGCGTGTCGGTCGCGTTGCCGCCGATGACCTTGGCAATGCGGAGGATGCCACCGGTTTTGGTGGCTCCGCCCGATTGCAGATTGACGGTGACGGGTGTCGTGAAGGCCGCGTAGTCCAGTTCATCCAACACCGACCCGCCACCATCGATCTGGCCGCTGACCCCTGCTCCATTGGCGAGGTGGAACCGATCCGCCATTGTGCCGCCTGTGAATGTCTCGATGCTCGTGAAGTAAACCGATCCGTTGAGGTTGCCGGCGTTCTGGGCTGTGATATTCCAGTCGTTGGGTGTGGGCAGAGCGGCGATCAGTTTATCTGTGCCGTTACCCCCATTGACCGTGGCCGTACCACCATAAACCGTGATTGTGTCACCGCTTCCCAGGGCGTTGATCGTCCAGTTCTCGATACTGTCGCCTTGATGCAGGAGCCCATTCAGCGACACCTGGTTGAGATCGAGCGTGAAATCGTTGACGGCAGAATTGCCATTCACCACAGCGGAATCGGAACCGGAGCCCCCATAGATCAGAATCGAACCGGTGGGACTGAACGTGCCGAGCGTCGTGGCGTTGAGTTTGACCACGACGGTGCCGACGGTAATTCCGGGGGTGAACGTCATCGTGTCATCACCCGAGGTGCCGCCAACGAGCAGGTCGGCCCCCTGCAACAGCCAGACTCGCACATCGACAGGCTGCAGCGCGGCGGCACTCGTGGCGCCATCCTCGTCAGTGGCGGTCAGGCGTACATTGACTGTCGAACTGATCGCAAACGTGTGATTCACGGTCATCCCACTGGGGCCAATCACCGTCTCGTCGATGGTTCCATTGCCATCCCAATCGATTGCAAATGTAAAGCCCGCCGCCTGGTCGAGCGGCGATGGATCAGTCGCCGTCAGCGTGAACGACAGGGTCTCATTGCGAACGGCCAGGGCAGGCCCCGCGATGTGTGCCATAGGGGCGACGTTGGCGACGGAGAGCCCAACCACGGGAGACGTCACGACGTGCCCGTTTCCATCGTCAACCTGCAGCCGCACGCTGTAGGGGGCGCTCCGACCGTCGATGCCCAATGCGGCAAGCTGAGTCCAGCTCAACGTCGGACTGACTCCGATGGCATCGCCGAAAACGCCATCGCCGTTCACATCCCAGGCGAAACTGAGAGGATCATCATCGGGATCGGCACTGCCCGAGGCATCGAAGGTCACTCCGGCCCCTTCATTGATGGCGTACGGACCGCCTGCACTGGCTGTCGGAGCGGCATTCGTTGGAGTCACAAGAATGGAAATAACTTGAGACTCAACGTTGCTGTCAGCGTCGGTCACTGAAACCGTGAAGCTGTCAGAGCCGTAGAAGTCGAGGTCAGGCGTGTAGTTCCAGGCTCCGGTCCCAGCCACGATCGAGGCGCTGCCGTGCGAAGCGGCCGCACTCACTGCGAAGTTGCCCGCCCAGTAGCCATCGGCTGGATCCGAGAAGGTCAGCACGCCGGTGATTGGCCCTCCGTTCTCCGCTCCGCTGCCACTGGTATCGCCGCCAAAACTCCCCGGGTCGTTGACCTGGGTGATCGTGACGTGGAACGTGTCCTCGCTGAATAGCGGTACCGAACTGCCGTCCCCGGTATCGGTGCCGCGAATCGTGATGTCGC
>JAFEBR010000313.1 GCA_018242565.1 Planctomycetota bacterium
CGACGGTTCCCGAGTCCCTGTCCTGTGTCGTTCTTACCCACCCACGAGCGAAACTCTTTCACTCCATCGCCGGGGCCGCCAGGGCCCTGCTGGCCAAGGGGGCGCTCCAGAGGTCTGGCCGCGATCGTTTGGGCCCTGTTGGTTCTGTTCCCATGTGCTGTGGCTTTCGCACAGAACTCCGTGGAAGAGCCAACCCCCACACCGGCACCTGCCTCCGCAACCGACCTGCCTCCAGCGCAATCCACAAACGCGTTTCCGCGCGTTCGCCCGACCGGACAGATGGCCGACAATTTCAACTCGATTCTGCGCAACCGAATCGAGCGCACCGCGGAATCGGGCGAAGCCCCCGAGTTCGAATACCCTGACATCACGGATGATCCCATCGCCCGTTATCGTCAACGCTTTGGCGTGAAAGGGGACGAAGACCCATTTCTGTTTCCCTGGGCGGTCAACCTGGTCTTCGAGGACCGCTGGATCCTGGCTGAGAAAGATCCGCTGATCGCTCTGCGCAATCAGTTTCAGCGACGGATCAAGATCGATATCCGCGATCCCGACCCCGACACGGCGAACTTTCCCAACGGCGCCTACACGCTCCCCAAGGGACGATTGTATATCGAAAATTCGCCCGTTGGCTTTTACGGTCCCAGTCGCAATGGCACCCAGCCCCGGACCTACCAATGGGAATTCCTGATTCGTTACGGATTGACCGACAATCTCGAGTTCCGCATTTTCTCGAACGGCCTGACACACGAATCCGCACAACCCGGGTCGCCCGCCGTGACGGGCTTCTCGCCCGTGGCCTTCGATTTCAAAGTGAACTTCTGGGAAGAGAATACGAAGTATCACATCCCGGCGGTGGGGGTCGAAATGTACATTCAAACCGATCTTGGTTCGCCAGCGTTCAACAGTGGCACACAGCCCTCATTGAATCTGCTCTTCGACCAGAGTCTGCCGCTCGATCTCAGTTTTGAATACAACCTGGGCATATCCGGTGTGCAGAACAACACCGGGCAAATCGCCTACCAATTCAGTTTTCAGTGGTCGTTGCAGCACGAGATCGTAAAGGACTTCGATCTGTTCTGGCATGGATTCTACAATGCGGCTGCGTTGCCTCGGTTGTTGCAATTCCAGAACGTCGCCAACGCGGGCATCCCGCAAGTCACTGCCTCGGGCGTCGGGGGGATCTGGACGGTCAATAACCGACTGGCGATCTTCGGCAGTTTGAATTTCGGGCTCACCCCGGCCGCCCCTGATTTCTTCGCACTTGGCGGTTTCGCTGTCGCCTTCTGACGGTTTCGATTCGCTCCGGTCACCGCCGTTCCCGCTGGATTCCTCTCGGCCGCTGCAGATCTGATCGGCGGTCCTGATCAGCGACTGACACGGGCACAGCCGAAGTCCGTGATGTGCCTGCTGTATGGCACACCTGCGGTCGCAATTCCTGTCGAGTGCGATATAACAGCGACAGAACGATTCGGCCCACGTGTTTTTCGCCTGTGAGGATCTGCTTCCATGACGCTGCGCTGTTGTTTGCTTCTGGGATGTGCCGCTCTGGCTTCAATATCACCAACCCGCTTACAGGCCGACGTGAAACTGGCCCGCCTGTTCAGTGACCGGGCCGTCTTGCAGCGTGATCGCGAGTTGCCTGTCTGGGGGTGGGCCGATCCGGGCGAAACGGTTCGCGTGTCCCTCGGCCAGAAGCAGGCCGAGACGGTAGCCGACGCGCGGGGCAAGTGGACTGTCCGCCTGGCTCCCCAACCGCTCTCGAAACAACCACTGACCCTCAAGGTCGTCGGTCGCAAGACGGTTGAAGTCCGCGACGTGCTGCTGGGAGACGTCTGGTTGTGCAGCGGGCAGTCGAACATGGACTTTCCGCTGGGTGCCTGTGATGCTGCGGCCGATATCCAGGCCGCCGACTTCCCTTTGATTCGGCAGTTCGGCGTCGCGCTCAATTTCGCGCAGAATCCGCAGACCGACGTCGTGGGCGACTGGCAAACCTGCACACCCCAGCACGTACCGGGGTTCAGCGCGGTCGGCTTTTACTTCGCCCGCAAAGTATGCCAGGAAACTGGGGTGCCCATTGGCATCCTGAGGTCCTCGGTGGGGGGCACGAACATCGAATGCTGGATGTCGCAGGAGACCTTGCTCAATACTCCCGAACTCGAACCGTTTGCCAAACTGATGCGACAATCGCTCGCCGACTACCAGGTCGAACTGGCCGCGGCTTTGCCCGACATCGAAGCCTGGGTAACTCGCAGCCGGGAAGCCGTGAGGACCGGCCAAGCGATCCCGCTGCCCCCGACCTGGCCCGAATTCCCCTTCGGCGAACGACGGTTTCGTCCACGCTGCGTCACGTTGCATAATGGCATGATCGCGCCGCTGATCCCCATTTCGCTGAAAGGCGCGCTCTGGTACCAGGGCGAGAATAACGCCGGCGGACCACAGGACGGTGAGCAATACATTGCCAAAACGCGGGCGCTCGTCCGTGACTGGCGACAGTGGTTCGGCAACCCGGATTTACCTTTTTACTTCGTGCAACTGGCTGCCTGGCAGCAACCCCACAACAATCCGGAACTGGCCGACGGCTGGGCGTTCTTTCGCGATGCCCAGCGTCGTTGCCTGTCGATCCCCCATACGGGCATGGCCTCGGCGGTCGATGTCGGAGACGCCGACGACATTCACCCGAAAAACAAATTAGACGTCGGCGAGCGTCTGGCACGGTGGGCACTGGCCGAGGAATACGGCCAAAAACTTGAATCGAGCGGCCCCTTATTTCGCAAGCTGGTCATCGAAGGCCACGCGGCCCGACTGCAGTTTGACCACGTCGGCTCGGGCCTGATGATCGGCCGCAAAGTGGGGCGGACTTCGGTCACCCCCGAACCACAGGGTCAGTTGCAGCGATTCGCCATTGCGGGTGCTGACCGACAATGGCGCTGGGCGACCGCCGTCATCGATGGCGATACCGTCGTCTGTTCGCATCCCGACGTGCCAAACCCGGTCGCCATCCGTTATGCGTTCAGCATGAACCCCGCCGGCGCCAATCTCTACAACCGCGAGGGGCTGCCGGCATCTCCCTTCCGAACCGACGATTGGTGACGATCCGCGAGATTCGCACGGGGCCGCGCTCGACCAGTTTGAGTGATCGGCCTGAGACCATTAGATCTGAGTCAATTCGCCAAACACATTCGGGAACTTCGAATTCGCGGCGTTGCCAACGATCTTATTGCCGGTCGGAGACTGGAGGGGACCGGTCACGAAGAACGTACCCGTCGTCGCGATTCCACCCCCCACACCCGACGGATGGCCGATCGCCACATTTCCTGCGACCGTGGTGCGAGTCAACGTCACGACCGGGGTCTCGGAACTTGGATTCAGGTTGCCATTGTGGATACCGCCGCCAGAGGCCGGTCCCCTGGCTCCCCCCAGAGCCGCATTGCCCAGGATCAGACTGTCGGTCACGGTCGCCGTGGCCGCATGGCCATTGATGGAATCGCCATTGAACAGGCCCCCCCCGAGCCCTCCGGCGCCCAGTCCCCCCACGGCGACATTCCCGATCAACTGCGATTTCCCCACCTGCAGGCTGCCCATCGTGTTGTACACGGCGCCACCCGCGGCGATTCCCGCCGGAGGTGCCGCGGCCGTTCCGCCAAGAGCCACGTTTCCGAGCAACACACATTGAGTCAACCTGGTCGTGGGCAAGTTGGCATCAGACGTCGTCATTGACGAGACGGCCCCGCCCAGAGCGCGTCCGGCGGCCCCGCCATTTTTCCCGGCGGTGCCACCCACAGAGACGTTGCCCGTAAGCGACGACGAAGTAACGATCAATTCGGAACCGTTATTGAAGAGTGCACCACCCCCGGCGTCACCCCCATTCTGACCGGTCCCTCCCGCTCCGCCGATCGCCTGGTTACTGACGAACACGCTCGACTGAATGGTGGTCGTGCTCCCCGAGTCGTTAACCGTGCCCGGGCGGGTGGCAATGGCGCCGCCAAAGCCCGCCTGGCCTGGCTCCCCGACGCCGGCCAGACCGCGGGCCTGGTTGCCAATGAAGGTCGAATTTCGCACGGTCATCTGGCTGTTACCGAAGTTGCCCAGGGCACCGCCGTAATTTGTTGTTGCGCCGGTCGCCAGATTGCCAATGAACACCGAGTCGGTGATCAAGGCGGTCGAGTTCGTCACGTTGGCGATGGCTCCGCCGAACGCATAATTCTGGCCGCCGCGAGCCGTGTTATTGAGGAAGGTGCAATGAGACACCGTCAACTCGGCACTGCCACTGTTGACCACCGCGCCGCCCCCGACCACCTGAGTCGAATCGGGTCCCACTGCGACATTGTTCCGAAACGTATCGTTCAGCAGTGTCAGGTGACCGCCATCGTTCAGAATCGCACCGCCGCGCGTCACCACGATCCCCACGCTGTCCTGCAGCGTATTCTGACCATGGGCCAGCGTCAGGCCGCTGATGGTCACCGTGGGTCCCGCCAGCGTGAAGATGCGGCTCGACTGGTTCCCACTGATCGTCAGCAAACCGGCCCCCGGTCCGGCGATCGTCACATCATCGGTGAGTTCCAACTGACCGGTCGTCAGGCGGATGGTCCCCGCCAGTCCGGGTTTGAAACGGATCGTGTCGGCCCCGACCTCGGAATTGGCGGTGGCGACTGCGGCGCGCAGTGACCCGGCCCCGCTGTCGTTCAGGTTGGTGACCGTGATCGACGTCAACAACAGCCGGGATTCGAGCAACTGGATGTCGGCCGGCGCGACCTGTCCCAACGGGAATTTCCGCCGAGGCTGGCGACGGGCCGAAAACAGCGACCAGAATTGCGACGAGAGGAATGGCAGGCAGCGAGAGACAGGCATGAAAACGCTTTTCCGATCAGAGTTCAGGGGAACAGATCACCGCCCGGTCGTCCTGACGATGCACTCGGCCATGATCGCCACTCCCGGCTGGCATCCGCCCCACAGGTACAGTCTGGCAACCGGTGACCTGCTAACGAAACTAAAACAGCACTCCGGGCGCTGTCAATTACGATTTTATCCCCGGCGAAGTTTCTCGACCGATCAGGACGGAACCCGAGCGCGGGCGAGGCACACCGGCGTTCGATTTCCGCGAACCTGATCGTTCAGGCTGTAGGGGTAGCGGCCGGCACCACCGGCTTCGCAAATCGCGACGTCACCAGGGCATACAAGGCAGGCAGCACCAGCAGCGTCATCATGGTGCTGCTGATGACCCCTCCAATGACCACCGTGGCCAGCGGACGCTGTACTTCAGCGCCGGCCCCGTCGCTGAGCGCCATGGGCACGAACCCCACGCTGGCCACCAGCGCGGTCATCAGCACCGGACGCAACCGCGTCATGGCGGCGGTGCGAATCGCCTCCAGGCGCTCCTGCCCTTCATGAATCAGATCCCGGAAAAATTGCACCAGCACCAGACTGTTCAGAACGGAGATCCCCGACAAAGCAATGAAGCCCACGGCGGCGGAAATCGAAAACGGCAGATCGCGGACGACCAGTGAGATGATCCCGCCGACACAGGCAAACGGCACGCTGGCAAACACCAGCACCGAATCGAGCATGCTGCGGAACGTGATGTTCAGCATGATGAAGACCAGAATCAGCGAGACCGGTACCACGATCTGCAACCGACCCGAGGCACGCTGCAGATTCTCAAATTGTCCCCCCCAGTCAATCCGGAACTTGTCTGCCGGCAGTTCCACTTCGGCCGCAATTTTCCGCTGGGCTTCAGTGACAAACGACCCCACATCGCGCCCCCGCACATTGCACTGTACCGTCACACGGCGCTTGCCCCATTCGCGGGTAATCATCTTGGGGCCCGTCACCAGTCGAATGTCGGCGATCTGCGACAGCGAAATGCGTTCACCCGACGGTCCGGTCAACAGAATGCTGCCAATCGTCTGAGGATTTGACCGCAGTTCATCGGGCAACCGGGCCACCAGCGGAAATCGCAACTGGCCTTCGACCACTTCACCCAGCACTTTATTGCTGACCGATTCGACCACATCCAGCACTGAGTCGGCGGGCAGACCGTAGCGGGCAATCGCGTCCTGGTTGATCGTGATCTTCAGAATCGGCTGCCCCATCACCTGCTCGGTGGTCAGGTCGGCACAACCGTCGATCGACCGCAGCACATTCTGCAGTTCCTGGGCCTTGGGAATCAGCGTGTCAAATTCGTTCCCGAACAGTTTCAAGGCCACATCGGCCCTCACGCCCGACACCATTTCGTTAATCCGCTGCTCGATTGGCTGGGTGAACCAGACAATCTGCCCCTTGATGTCTTCAACCTCGGCCAGCATCTGTTCCACCAGTTGATTCTGGTTCCTGGCACGGGTCCATTGGTCACGCGGCTTCAACGCCACGAACAAATCGGTGATTTCGACATTGCCGGCATCAGTGGCGACTTCGGGAGCCCCCACGCGGCTCCAGACATGCGCCACTTCGTTCGGAAATTCCTTGAGCAGGATCTGCTCCATCCGTGTGTTCACGTCCCGTGATTCTTCGAGACTGGTTCCCGGCGCCCGAACCACACCGATCACCACGCCCCCTTCCGATAACCGGGGCACAAATTCCGCTCCTAACCCCATTGCCAATTTCACGGCGACGACTAACGAGCACAACGCGACCACGACTGCCAGCTTCTGGTGCCGCAATCCAAAATTCAGTAGCGGGCTGTAAATCGCCTTGGCGATGCGGACGAGCAGAATCTCGTGCTCTTCCCCTTCACTCGACAAGAACAGACTGGCCAGTACCGGCACCATCGTCAGCGAGAGAATCAGTGAGCCCAGCAGCGCGAACATGACGGTCAGCGCCATCGGGCGGAACATTTTGCCCTCGACCCCCTGCAGCGTCAGGATGGGGAGGTACACAATCATGATGATCATCACGCCAAACACGCTGGGCTTGGCGACTTCCAGACACGCTTCGCGCACGATTTCGAGTTTCGTTCGCACCGTGTCGGAATGCGACAACCGCCGCACGACGTTCTCGATCATCACCACTGAACTGTCGACGACCAGCCCGAAATCGAGCGCACCCAGACTCAACAGACTGGCAGCAATGCCGAAATAGAGCATGCCCGAAAAGGCAAACAGCATGGAAAACGGAATGGCCGCCGCGACGATCAGACCCGCCCGCAGATTTCCCAGCAGCAGAAACAGAATCAGGATAACCAGGTAGGCTCCTTCGAACAGATTGTTTTTCACCGTCTTGATGACCCGGTCAACCAGTTCCGTCCGGTCGTAGAGGGGCACCATCGTCACGCCGGCCGGCAACGAGGCGTTGACCTGATCGAACTGATCGCGCAAGCGGTTGGTATAGGCATAGCTGTTTTCACCCATCAGCATGTAGCCCAAGCCCAGCACCACTTCGCCCTGACCGTTGGCTGTAACGATACCGCGGCGGATTTCGTGCCCGATCGTGACTTCCGCGACGTCACGGATGCGAATGGGAATGCCGTCTTTCGCCGTGATCACGATATTCATGATCTGCTCGACATTGACCGTCCGGCCGACACCGTGCACCAGGACCGAGTCACCCGACTGATGGATGTGTCCCCCACCCACGTTGAGGTTGTTGATCGGAATCGCCTGCGTCACCTGGTCGAAGGTCAGGTCGTATTTCAACAGCCGCGAAGGATCAATCCGCACCTGGTACTGCTTTTTCAGACCCCCGAACGAGTTGATTTCCGCCGTGCCCGGCACGGCGCGCAGGGTGGGCTTGATCGTCCAGTCGTGCAAAGTGCGAGTCTCGAGCATGTCTTTGTCCTGCCCGAGCACCATGTATTGAAAGACTTCTCCCAGTCCCGTGGACACAGGCCCCATTTCAGGTCGATCGATTCCCGGGGGAATTTCCACAGTGCCCAGCCGCTCATTGATGAGCTGGCGGGCAAAATAGATATTGGTACCGTCACTGAAGGTAACGACCACCTGCGACAGCCCGAACTGCGACACCGACCGCAGCGATTCCAGCCCGGGCATGCCTCCCATGGCCAGTTCGACAGGGAACGTAATCTGCCGCTCAACTTCTTCAGGTACCAGCGCCGGAGCGACGGTATTGATCTGCACCTGAATCGGCGTCGTATCGGGAAACGCGTCGATGTTGATCGACGTCAGCGAGTAATAACCCGCGACGGCGATTCCGAACGCACCGAGCAACACGAACACACGATGACGCAGCGACCAGGAAATGACACCCGTGAGCATGGAAGACCGAAATTTCAGAGCGGAGAGAACAGCAACATGTAGAAACTCAGGGAGCGCCCGAGTCGAGCTTCGACAGCAGCATCTGAGATTTCAGCACGTGACTGCCATGGCAGGCCACTTCATCTCCCTCTGCTACGGCCCCAATGATCTCCGTGTGCGTCGCGGTGCGGATACCGCACTCGACCACCCGGCTGGAGAAGTCCGTTTCCCCGGTTTTCACGAAAATAATATGTCGCCCTTCGTCGTAGTGCACACATTCATTGGGCACCACAAACGCATCGGGCTTGGTCTGCACTTCGATTCGGCCGGTACCGAAGACATTGGCCCGCAGTAACCGACGGCCAGCGATCGTGGGCGCCGTCGGATGCGCAATCGTATTCTCGATCTCGGCTCGGACCTGCAAGGTTCGAGTTTCTTCATTCGCTTCCGTGCTGATCCAGGAAATCTGGGATTTCAGTTCCGTCGGGAGTCCATCGACATGGAACGAGACCGGCTGCCCGATCGCCACTTTCTGGTAGTCTTCCTTCTGCACCTGCAGCGTGATCCACATCCGCCGCACGTCGGCGATCTGGAACAACGGCTTCGAAGGCTCCACCACTTCACCTTGACCAACGTCGCGCCCAATCACGATGCCGTCAAACGGAGCCACGATCGGCAGGAGATTCGACGTGGTCGATTCCGGATCGAGGGTCTTGGCCAACTCGGGGGGCAACCCCAGGAAGTGAATCTTCTGAGCCTCTTCAATATCACTGAGATCAGCGAATTCTTCGCTGCGGATCTTCAATCCCAGGTTCACCAGGGCCTGCTCAGCGTTGAGCAGGCGGATGTGCGAGGCACGCAACGTCAGCCGGGCGAGTCGAATCTGACGCTCCGGAATCGAGGCACTCCCCTTTTCCATGCTGGCCAGGTTCGCGGCGTGTGTTTCACTCTCAGCTAAAGCCGTCAGGAAGTCGGCCTTGAGTTTCCCCACATCGGTCGCTTCGATCAGCGCCAGCACATCGCCCGCTTTGACCGAGTCGCCCCAGAATTTTTCCACCCGCCAGACGGTCCCGGGAACTCGCGACGACAACCGCGCCATCAACTTCTGATCGTAAGTGATTTCGCCGTTGGCGATCACCATGTCAGAAATCTGACTGCGATCGAGTCGAATCGTCGAAACGCCCGAGCGTTCCACCGACTCGGCACTGCGGAAGTGGATGACTCCCGAGTTCTCGTCGTGTTCGTGATCCTTTCCCGCACCATGGGCGGCGGTCTCTGCCGCAGCTTTCCCGGCCGCGTCGGAGTGTTTGTGATCCGGCACGGCGTGGGCCAGCGAAAATGACCAACCCGTGTGGTGGCCAGCGTACCCCACCAGCAGCAACATGGCCAAAGTCAGGATCGATCCGGCCCGTTGAATCAGACGTTTCGTTTGCATCCAGAACTGTTTCATCATGATTCGTCCCAATTGGCACAACCACCACGAGAATTTCCGCATCCGAGCAGTCCAAAAGACCTACCCGTTCGCAAAATCCACCGTGACTTGTGCACCCAGCCGGAGACGCAACGTACCGGGTGCAACCACAATGACAACACCACCCCAATTATTACGAAATCGTAAGCCTTTTCAAGATGCGTCTCAGCCGAAACAAGCCTCTGTGGAGTGGAGTCACCGCGAACAACTCGTCACGGAAATGACACATATCCATTCAAGATATGGACTTACAACAAAACTGATCAGGGCAGATCTGGCCAGCCCGTGATTTACCCTGTGCGCGCACCAACGGAAAACGTCCACCGGATTCGAGCACTCGGCGTCACTGGCCGTCCGGAAGTCGCCCCTGATTTGTGACGGTTCCTTACGGTTTCGTAGGGGAATAGAGCAACTTGAGTGCCGGGGGGGCGAGAAACGTCGTCACCATCACCATCAACGTCACCGCACTGAACACCCCCGGCGAGAAGATCTCCGCCGCCAGACCCATTTGGGCAAAGATCAGCCCGACCTCACCGCGAGGTATCATCCCCACCCCAATCACCTTTTTATTTCCAGTAAACCAGACCGGTGCATAGCCTGCTAGAAATTTCCCCACGACTGC
>JAFEBR010000314.1 GCA_018242565.1 Planctomycetota bacterium
AATGACGCGAGTCCTTTTGCGATCGACGGCTTTCGTGAGGGCTGCGCAGCGACTTCTGAAGAAACATCCGGATGCTGCTCCAGCGCTGGAAACGGCGCTTGCGGCGCTCATGGAGGATGCCTTTCAATCCGGGCTGAGAACACACAAATTGAAAGGCGAATTGTCTGGTTCCTGGGCCTGCAGTGCCGGGTACGACCTACGCCTCATCTTCGAGTTCGTCCAGCACGATGGAGCCGAGGCTATCCTGTTGCAAAATATCGGAACTCACGACGAAGTTTATTGAGGGACTTCGCCCCGAAGCTCACGGTCGGAAATTGAATTCGTCGGCCATCATTCCCCGCCCTCCTTATCCCACAACCGACCCGGCCGATTGGGCCAGCAGTTGACCGACGACTTTCGCGCCGCTCACCGGGGCATCGGTCAGCGATTCTTCGCGGCCAGAGTGCTCGTAAGTGAGGGTCCGGTGATCGAGACCGAGTTGATTGAGTATCGTGGCGTGCAGATCGGGGACACTCACGCGATCGACGACCGAACGGTAGCCCACCTCGTCGGTCGCCCCGTGAATGTGTCCGGCTTTAAAACCGCCCCCGGCGAGGAACAGAGAAAAGGCGTTGCGATTGTGATCGCGGCCGGTGCCGTTTTGTGAGACCGGCAGCCGGCCAAATTCGCCTGACCACAGAACCACCGTACTGTCGAGCAAGCCCCGCTGCTTCAGGTCGGTAATCAGAGCCGCGCTGGGCTGGTCACAGGCCCCGCAGATCGCCGACAGTTCTTCTTTGGTTTTGCTGTGCGTATCCCAGGGCTGAAAGGGCTTGGGGAAAATCTGCACAAACCGTACCCCGGCCTCGACCAGCTTGCGAGCCATCAGGCAGCGCAAACCGTAGCCCTGCGTTTCCGGATTGTCGAGACCGTAAAGCTTCCGGGTGGCTGCCGTTTCCTGGGAGATATCCACCAGTTCCCCCGCAGCCAATTGCATCCGCGCCGCCAGTTCATAATTCTGGATCCGCGTTTCGAGTTCACTGTCGCGTGGATAGCCCCGTTGATGCTGGCGATTCAGGCGCGCCAGGAAATCGAGGTCATCCGCCTGGGCCCCCGCAGGCTGCGGCCGAAACGGTTTCAGATTCAAAATCGGGGCCCCCTGCGAGCTGAACTCGGTGCCTCGATACAGCGCGGGGAGCCAGGCCGAACTCCAGGTCAGGCTGCCGCTCGTGTTGTAGCCAGCCGGGTCGCGGAGCACGACATATGCGGGCAGGTTCTGGTTTTCAGTCCCCAGGGCGTAGCTGATCCAGGAGCCCAGCGCCGGTTTCCCCTGAAAGATCTTGCCCGTGTTGAACATCACGAGGGCTTCGGTGTGGTTGGCGTGTTCGGTGTACATCGACCGCACCAGGCAAATGTCATCCACCACGCTGCCGATGTGCGGAATGATCTCGGCCAGTTCCATGCCGCTCTGGCCGTATTTGCGAAAGGGGAACACACTTTTCATCAGCGTGTTCTGCTCGCTGCCGGCCTGAAACATTTCGACCTTCAGCGAATGCTGTTTCCCGTGATGCTTTTCGAGTTCGGGCTTGGGCTCGAACAACTCCATCTGGCTGGGGCCGCCATTCTGCATGAGCATAATGACCGCCCGGGCCCGCGGCGGGAAATGGGGTGCCTTGGGCCGCAGGTCGAGAGCCTGTGCCGAAGCTGCCGTGGCCCGTTCGCCCGCCAAAAGTGCCTGCAATGCCAGCGAACCAAATCCCAACCCCGAGAGCCGCAGCATGTCGCGCCGCGAGAATCCGTGCGCAAAGGCCGCTGGCGCGACGGAGTCCACTTGATCAGGCAAGCGCGAGCGATCCAGTTCATGCGACATACCATACTCCGGCGGGCGTGAGCCCTGAAGGATCCTCATTCACCGACCGACGGCCGCCAGCCAGTGTTCAATTCTCGATACCAAATTCGCAGGCAATCCCTGTTCTCCGCGGATTGCCCTCGATTCGACGTAATTCACCAACTCTCCGGTCGCCAACTTCGACTACATCACCGACGTGCAAGTCGATAATTCCCTACCCCCGCGGCACACACAAACCTTTTTCGTGTCCTTCGTGTATTTCGTAGTTCAACTTTTCGGAACCATCTCCCCTGCCCCAACCGTGCCGTCATTCCATTCCATTCCAATCCAATCCGTGGGCCCCCCGACGTCGGACAAACCGGTGCCGGGCCTCAAGGAACATACAGAAACTCGTTCGAGTTCAACAACATGTGACACAAGTGCGCGAACGACTGCCGTTCCGCTTCCTCGGGCGTGACCTGGGGCTGGCTCAAGGAACGCTGCCTGTGCTTGCCCAGCAATTCCCGCGACAGCACCAATTCCTCCGCACCGGGTGGTCGCGCCAACGCCAGCTTGAAAGCCAGGTCGATGCGGTGGGCTTCATCCCCCTCGGCCTGCAGCACCCGTTTCGCAAATTCATCGGCTTGTTCGGTCACAAACTGGCTGTTGAGCATCGTTAACGATTGCAGCGCGACGGCAGCGGTGGTTCGCCGCGTGCAATTCGTGGCGATGATCGGCTGATCGAAAACTGCCAGTTCCGTGGGCTGATAATTTCGGCGGGTGACCAGATACAGGCTGCGGCGGAAGGGTGATGCCCCGGCGGGCAGGTTCTGCGTTTCGATCACCACCATGCCATCGGGCAACGGTTTGATCGGCACGGGTTGTCCGCCGAGTTGACGATCGAGTTTGCCACTCACGGCCAGAACCGAATCGCGAATGATCTCAGACTCCAACCGCCGCAAAGGCATCCGCCACAGCAGAACATTGTCCGGATCGACGGTCGCAGCCTTGCGAGCCAGTTCCGTGTCACTGCGGGACGCTTGCCGATAGACACGAGAATTCAGAATCAGGCGATGCAGGGCCTTGAACTTCCAACCGCTGCGGACGAATTCTGTCGCGAGCCAATCGAGCAATTCGGGATGCGAGGGTGCCGCGCCCGATCGGCCGAAATTATCGGGGGTCGCGACAATGCCACGGCCGAAGAACTGTTGCCACACGCGATTCACGATCACGCGGGCCGTCAGCGGATGATCGGATTGAGTCAACCAGCGAGCCAGCGCCAGGCGATAACCCGACGATCCCCCCGGACCAGGCGTCAGGGGCGGCCCCGGAACCTGTTCCACCAGTACCGCCGGGAAACCGGGCTCAAGCCGGGCCCCGGGGAATTCAAATCCACCGCGACGGTACAGATACGCGACCGGCGCAGGGCCCACATCCCACAGGGCCTGGATCTTGCCGTAGCTGCGGCGGGTGCCATTCAGGCGATTGATCTGGGCTTCGCGGTCGGCAAGCGCCGACTTGGCGGCGTCATCCAGTGCGGCCGTGACTTCTTCCGGTTTGATCGTCAGCAGAGCGCCGAATTTCTCGGCCAGATATTTCTGAATCTCATTCCGCTTGTCAGCCGCCGTCTCGACCGCTGTGCGGGTATCCTGACGCACCGGTTCCGGGATCTGTGCGAGACGCGCCTCAAAAACCTTTTGCTGGACGGCACCGCGAGTCGCCGCGATCTGCTGTTTGAGTTCGGCGATCTGCTTGTCGAGCTCGGCGTTCAGGCGATCCACTTCCTGTTTCTGCGCCGGCGCGATATCGGGCAAATACCGTTCGTCAACTTTCTTCCAGTTCTGGACGTTGTAGGCGGGGGCGAAAATGGCCTTCAGCCGGTAATAGTCCGCCTGGGAAATCGGATCGAACTTGTGCGAATGGCACTGAGCACAATGCATGGTCAAGCCCAGGACATTCGTGCTGACGGTCTGAAGCGTGTCGTAGAGAATCTGGTGTCGTATGTCGGCCGTGTTGAGCTCATTCTCCCCCGTGTTGTCGGCCGCCGGTCGCAGAAACCCGGTGGCGATCAGCAATTCCAGGGTCTGCGGGGTGAACTCGGGGGCGTTCCGCCAGTCCACCAGCTCATCACCCGCCAACTGTTCCGTGAGGAAGCGGTCGTAGGGCTTGTCGGCATTGAACGCCGCGACGACATAATCGCGATAGCGCCAGGCCCCCTCACGCGGCTTGATGATCGTGGCGTCGTTATCACTGCCGACGGTATCCACATAACCGGCCGCATCCAGCCAGTGCCGGCCCCAGCGTTCGCCATAATGGGGCGATTCGAGCAACCGCTCGATCTGGCGCTCCCAGGCCTTGGGACTGGAATCGTTCAAGAACCGGTCCAACTCTGCAGGCGTAGGGGGCAATCCCGTCAGATCGAGAGCAGCCCGCCGGAGCAGAGTTGCCCGGTCGGCGTCGTCGGAAAACGACAACCCCTGCTGTTCCAACCGGTTGAGGATGAAGGCATCGACGGGGGTGCGGATAAACTCCGGTTGCTTGACCGCAGGAGGTGTTGCACGGACCGGCTTACGAAAAGCCCACCACTGGCGGTCATCCGCGGTCAACGGCGGCGATTCCTCTTCGGCGAGGTCTCCCCCCCTGTAGCGGGCCGGAGCACCGACGTCGATCCAGGCTTTGATCGTGGCCAGATGCGCGTCGGTGGGCTTGAGCGCATCCCCCGGCGGCATTTCGCGGGCCGCCAGCTTTTGATACAGCGGACTCTCGGCCGACGCCCCCGGTTTCACCACCGGGCCCGATTTCCCCCCGTGCAACATTAAAGGGACCGAACGCAAATCCAAACCGGCGACAAGCCCTTCGCCGCCATGGCATTTCCAACAATACGTCTTCAGCAGCGGCAGGACATCTTTTTCAAACTGCGGCGGCGTGGGGGCCGGCGGCGCCGCTCGTTCCTCGGCAGACACCGCGAACAAGCCGACACACAGCGTGCCCAGGACGACAACTGAGGTCGCCACGCCCGGAGAATTGCGTTTGAATCCTGCCATTCCATTCGATTCCGGTACAGATAGAACGTGCCGAGGCCCGGCGGTATCAAGCTAACAGGTTCGCTGCGACGAGACCACTCCCGGGCGAGTCCTGTCGTTGGTCAACCGGCAGTCACAACAAAATCGCCTGCGGCGATTTTCGTCGGGCAGAACCGGGCTGCAGGGGGTCATCGCCGTCGCATGCCTGTCTCGATCAAAGATCAGCGACTGTTCCCGTAACGCCAGACACCACAATTCGGCAATCGCTCACGCAGAGCCAGAGTGCCGTCGCGCGTGACCTGCTTTCCGGAAATATACACGTTGGAAATTCCGGTCATGCTCGCGAGAGCCAGCAGTCCCGCGT
>JAFEBR010000315.1 GCA_018242565.1 Planctomycetota bacterium
AAGCTGCTGCTGGTCGGACAAGGGCGCGTCGGCAAGACCCAGTTCCGACTGCGTTTTTTTGAAGGGATGGGGATTGCTCACCACAACCCGACATTGGAATCCACCAGACACATCGACTGCGTGGAGTCCACCCGCACTCTGCCGGTGAATCATCGGTCCAAACTCTCGCAGATCAAACTGCGCGTGTGGGATTTCGGGGGTCAGGAAGAACTTCACTCCTCGCACCGCTTCTTCCTGGGTTCGCAGCGCTGCTTCTATGTCCTGGTGCTTGCGGCGGACCGCCCCGCCAACGGGGAAAGCGGTGACTCCAACCGGCTGAACTACTGGCTACGCCTGATCGCGGAATACGGCCGGCGCGACGAGGGAAGAAAGGCACCGGTTCTGATCGTCGTCACCCGCAGCGACCTGGATCGGGCTAAATCCAACCGCGAAGAAATCGATGAGGCCCTTGAGTCGGCTCGGAAGCACGATTGGTTCGGTGCCAATGTCGTCGAGGTCGTGCGTGGGCTAGGTTGGTCCCGCAGGCTGAGCGAAACCGCAGACAAGGCGATCTGGGAGCAGCACGAAGTCGCCGCCAAAGCGATTGACGCGGCGATCAACACCCATCTTGCCTCGGTGATCGATCTCGATCAGGAAATCTCCCCCGTCTACCATGCGGCCAAGGTTTTCATCGAAAAGGCGTTCTCCCAGGAAGGAATCGATGGCGACGGCAAGGTCCGTACCTGCATCGCAGGTGACGACCTGAAGCGGTTCGCGGAATTGTTCGAGCGGAGCGAGGCCCAGAAAACGGAGGAGCAACGGGAAGGCTTGCGACGCGCCTGCCTCAGCCTGCTCAACAATCTCGGCGTCGTCCATTGGGTCGGCGACGTGCCGGAAATCAACCGCCAGAACCAATGGAGCCTGCGGGACATTGCCTTCAACCCAGAATGGGTGCGTCGTCCCGTCTACGACCTGATACGGTGTGGTGAAACCAACCCGGATCATGCCGGGTTTTTGCCTGACCAGGAAGTCAACGTCTTGCTGCGGGCACGTGATGCCGGCGAACCGCAAGCCGAAGAACTGTATGACCGGTTCCCGTTCAGCCGGGAAGATCGGTCGCGCGTTCTGGAACTGATGAAGGCGTGTCGTCTGGTTTTCGACATGGCCTTGAACGGCCCGGCTGCGGGAGGACTTCTGGTTCCCGATTTGCTTAAGCCAGGCGTCCTGCCAAACGACAGTGCCCGCGTCGGCACCTGGATGTACGCGACGACGTTTCTGCCGGAGAAGGTGTTCCTGCGGTTCATCGCCCGGCAGTACGATTCCATCGATCACCAAGCCGTCCGGTGCTTCCGCAACCAAATCGTCTGGCGGAACGGTGACGTCGGCGTCGTGTTAGAGGCCCATTACAGTCCGGCGGGTGAGACACTGCCGTATGTGCTCATTCGGTCAGCAAAGCCGAAAGAGTCCCTGCCCGAGACCGTCGCTACGACCGTTCAGGCTCTCTTCGATGAAATCTATAAGGAAGAGCGGCTCGGCCACGTCCAGCGCGAGTTGATCGAGTTCGGCAAGCCGTCGAGGCTTCGTGCGCACGGCCCGTATGTCTTCCGTTGTGAAATGATGCAAGGACGAACGAAATATACCATCGTGTTCAACGGCATCGATTTGGGTTCGTCCTGGAAGTCTCTGGTAGGGCTGGGGCATCTCCGCCGGCTGATCTGTCAACCCGGAATAAAGATTCATGTGGATGATTTCTTCCGTGCGGCACATGTCGTCGCGGCAAAGGATTATCGATACCGGGAAGAGGAAGACGACGGTGGAATCGCCTTGGAGGATGCACCGCGTTCATCGACAAAACACCCGACGAAAAAAGCGAGTTCGACTTCGCGGTTTGCGAATTACTCGACAAAAGAGCTGAAGAAATCGCTTACGGGAGCAGAACGCGAACTGACGCGGGCACGCGATTCGGAGATGAAGCGCAAATGTGAGCAGCAAATCGAATTGCTCAATGATGAGATCGACCGGCGAAAAAGCTCGCTGAAGAAGGCAATGAACTCGGTTCAGACAGAGTTGAAAAAGGCCGTAGGTGAACTGAAAGCCCGGATGAAGGAAAAAGAGATTTCCCCGGAACACTGGGGGCATTTCGACCATTGCACGTCATCGGCAGGGCACGAGTTTCATTTCTTGTACGAGAAGCCCAGAGCGATTGCCTGGGATACGTCGGGCATCGACGACTGATCGTCCCATTTCCCATCCGGGACGATGCGTTTTCTCGCCAATCGAGAAAAAATCAATTTTCTCAAATCCCTTCTCTGTCTAGCGTTGCGTTCCGACAACGCCGGACGCGCGTCCCATTCGGGACGGTCGCCCCAGGAAATGGGACCAAGGGAGTGTTGCGAGCGGCAAGGTCCTGAAGACCGGTCGCCAGGAGCAAAGGCACAGAGCACTCAACAACGGTTTTGACCGTGGGAGAAATAACGATGGCAACCATGCAAATGAAACCGGTGGGATTCTTCAAGGCCGACCCGAAAAACCCGCGCACGTCGGCAGATGAAAAGGATCTGGATCATCTCGGTGATGACATGCTGGCGCGGGGGGTATTGGTCCCACTGCTGGCCAAGCCGGACGGCACGATTATCGACGGCTGGCGGCGATGGCTGGCTGCTGGGCGCAAAGGGATCAAGGAACTCCCGGTCATCATAACCGATAAGCCGGAACACGAAATCAAGGGAATCCAGCTCGCCACGGTGTTTCACCGTGCTGACCTGACCGGCCATGAGAAGTGGCTGGCCTGCGCAGAACTGATGGGCATGAACCCTGGATGGCAACTGAAAGATTTAGCCGAGTTCCTGCATCTTGGGGCACCTGCAATCACCAAGTTGCTGTCTCCGGGGAAGTGCTCGGTTGCGTGGCAGCAAGCCCTGGCTGCGGGACGTGTCGGCATTAGCGATTGCTACGCGGCGTCGAATCTGCCGGAAGCAGATCAGGCCGCGCTTCTGACGCTCAAGCTTTCGGGTGCGAGTCGCGACGAGATCGTCCATGCCGGGCGGAAAAGCCGTAGCGGTAGTACGCCGGCGGTCAAGCTTTCACGGGTGAAGATCGCCATGCCGCAGGCGACGGTGGTCATCAGCGGCAATGAATTGAGCATGGCCGAAGTCGTGGACCTGCTCGCCGAAACGTTGAAGGAAGCTCGCAAGGCAGCGGACCACTTCGATGTGAAGACATGGCAGAGCATGATGAAAGACAAGGCGAAGTCGGCCCGGTGAAGGAAGCGTTGTATCGCACGGACATTTTTTCAAGAAAGGAGATTTCACCATGAAGAACGTGATCGCGTTACTGATCCGAATCCTACTTCTCAAGTGATTCGCGACGGAAGAATTGAGCAACCAAAACGCGGGCGCAGCTAGTCGCCCATCAGCCATCAGGAAGGAGGTTCAACATGCTATTTGCAAGCGCATTCAGTGACGCATTGGGTAATGCAATCGGAACGGCATTGGGCTACGGGGTGATCGGCTTTGTCGCAGCATTCATTTGCTGGCAGAAGCTCGCAAGCCCAACAGTCAAGGATGCCGCAAGGAAAATGGCGACGGACAAGGCGCTTCAACTGATTAAACGCCTTTCGAAGTGACAACTTTGGGCGGGGTGGGATCGCCCTCCCCGCCCGACGGGTTGGTCAGTCATCTATTGATGATGAGCGGTGACCACCGCGTTACAGGAATTGAGGACTCCCATGTACAAGTTATCTCGCGTCATGCTGATCCTGAGCGTGGTCGCCGGTCTCTGGAGCCTGATGCTATTCGGGATGCAAATCGGCCTCTTGGGCTATATCGGCGGCGGGCTGATCCTGTTCAAGCTGTTCGGCAAACGTGCATACCAAGCACTGACGGCCTTCGGAACAGCACGTTGGGCCGATGTCGCGGACTTGCGTGCGGCAGGAATGCTCAACGCCAACACGGGCCTAATCATCGGACGGGTCGGAGGCGAAGGGAAGCCGCCCTTTCACAAGGCATTGCAGGAGCTTTTCAGCTCATGGGTGCCGCCGAAAGAAGCGTGCGAGAATTTCCTGTCGTCGATTCGGATCGGTCGCAAATCGACGGTGCAACCGGCATTGGTGAGGCTGCCAAACGCAGTACATACAGCGATCTTCGCTCCGACGGGTGCGGGCAAGGGCGTGTCGAGCGTTATTCCTTTCCTTATGGCAACCGACGAATCGGCGGTTGTGGTGGACTTCAAGGGCGAGAATTATCGGCTGACAGCCGAGCATCGACGGAAGGTATTCGGCCATGAGATCGTCGCACTGGATCTGTTCAAATTGGTGTCGCAGGCTCCGCAGACATTCAATCCGCTGGACTTCATCCAGAAGGATTCGCCGACGGCCATTGATGAATGCAGGGATTTAGCTGAAGCGTTGGTTGTGCGCACCGGACAGGAGAAGGACCCACACTGGCTGGACTCAGCCGAGGCTTGGATTTCGGCCTTGATCGCCCTCGTTGTGTACTACGGCGAGCCGAACGACCGGTCGCTGCAAACCGTGCGGAAGGTGCTGTCGAGTCCCGACAAACTCCAGATGGCCATCAAACTTATGTGCGCCTCAGACGCCTGGGGCGGAATGCTGGCACGCATGGGAAACCAGCTTACCCATTTCAAGGATAAGGAGCTTGGTTCGACGTTGACGACGACGAGTCGCTTCCTGCGGTTCCTCGATACGCTGGCCGTGAACGACAGCACCCAGACGAGCAGCTTCAATCCTGACGATCTGCGGCGTGGGAAGTTGACGGTGTATCTGATCCTTCCGCCGGAACACCAGCGTGCACAGTCGCCATTGCTTCGGATGTGGATCAGCTCGCTGCTGCGGGCGGTGGTACGCGGAGGATTGCAGGAATGGAACAAGGTGCATTTCGTGTTGGACGAGGCGTCAAGTCTTGGCCGCATGGATGCGATTGACGATGCCCTCGATAAATTTCGCGGATATGGAGTCAGGCTTCAGTTTTATTTTCAGTCGGTTTCGCAGCTCCAAAAGTCGTTCCC
>JAFEBR010000316.1 GCA_018242565.1 Planctomycetota bacterium
AATTCAGCCGTTAAACGCCTGGAATCGACGATCGTCTCTGATCCCCAGGTCATTCTCGCAGCGATCGACTCGCTGAAAGCCGGCGGGTCGACAAATGGCGCCGAAGGAATTCAGCTCGCTTACCAGATTGCCCTAGAGAATTTCGTGCCCCAAGGTACGAATCGAGTGATTCTCTGTACCGATGGCGATTTCAACGTCGGGGCCAGAAGTGATGAAGAGCTCATCAAAATCATCGAGGAGCGAAAACGGACGAAGGTCTTTTTCAGCGTGTTTGGTTTTGGCATGGGGAACTTAAAGGATGGAAAGCTGGAGAAACTGGCAGACCATGGCGATGGCATCTACGCCTACATCAATAACGAACAGGAAATTCACAATCAGTTTGTGACCCGACTGTCTGGCAATCTGATTACGGTCGCCAAGGACGTGAAATTGCAGGTCGAATTCAATCCCAATCAGGTCAACTCGTACCGGTTGCTGGGATACGAGAATCGGCAACTGGCGGATGTCGATTTTGCGAATGACGCTCGCGACGCCGGGGATCTCGGGGCGGGGCGGTCAGTCACGGCTCTGTACGAAATCGTGCCTGCGGCCGAACCCCCTCGTCCAGAATTAGGAGACACCTTGCGTTACCGGCGGGCGATTGTGCCGCAGGAGGGAGAATTGGCTCAGGAATTGTTGACGGTCAAAGTCCGTTACAAACTTCCCGAGGCGGATGCGAGCATCCTGGTCGAATATCCGATCACTCAGCCTGTCCCTGTGGCTTTTGTGCAGAACCAGGGCGAGCGCGGGACCGAATTCTCGTTGGGTCTGCAGACGCTGGATGTGCAGCAGGCCGCTCAGGACGTAGAGAGGTTTTTCAAGAATCAGAATACCGCCGTGCCCGAAGTCGTGCCCGATGTGGTCAATCGGCGACTGTTGTTCCGCGGTTCGGGCACCCAGTTTGCGTTAACCCAGGATGAGTTACACCGCCTCGGCGAACCGCGTCACGGCGATTCCCGCGACTTTAACTTTGCGGCGGCCGTGGCGGCGTTCGGGATGATCTTGCGTGATTCGCAGTACCGTGGGCAGGCGAACCTGGACATGGTGCTGGAGTTGGCCAGTGCGTCGAAGGGCGAAGATCTCACGGGTGAGCGTCAGGAATTCATTGATCTGGTCCACCGGACGAAAGCCATTCTGGAACGACGTTCGGAAATTGTATTGATCGATTCACTGCAGCAAGTGCCTCAGGACCAGTCGCAGACGATCGCGACTGTGGATGGGAAATACCAGAACCTGCTGCGGATCCTGGAAGTCCCGGCGGACCGGGGGCACTATGGCGCCGCGTGCGATTTCGGACGCTGGGATGGTTCGGAATATGCCGGACAGCAGGATTTGCCCCACGGATACTGGGTGTACGTGTATCCCCGGTGGTACATCTGGGGTGATCTGGCAAAATGACCGTGGCGCGAACCGCCGCGTGCAGCGACCGACCGTGACGCCTGACTTGCCTTGAACGGTGTGTCTCAGGCTGATGACTGGTTTGGCAGTGGCGTCGCTGCTGCCGGGGGCTGTGTTGAGGCCCCGACGCGAGTGTGAGGTCGTGGTGAGTGTTGCCGACGTATCGGATTCCCCACTAAACTGGAATTCGACACTTACGTCGAGGAACCGCAATCATGACGAGGCACGCGCAAGAGACCAGTCGGAGTTTTGCCTGCAGGTGGGTTGGGGATCGCCCCCGCCGCAGTCTGCATCCCGGATCAGCTGATCGACACCCTCCTGCCTGTCGGTCGGTTGGAATCGCCCTGGCTTCTGTGCTGGCGGCGGTGCTGTTCGCCTGTTGTGGCGGGCCGGTCCTAGCGGCGGATCAGGCTCAGCCAGTGAATTTCAATCAGGAAATTCGCGGAATTCTGTCGCGGAACTGCTTTGCGTGCCACGGGCCCGATGAAGAACATCGCAAAGGTGGTCTGAGGCTCGATCTGCGGACGGCCGCGCTGCAACCGGCCGACTCGGGGGCCGCGGCCATCGTTCCGGGCAAGGTCGTCGACAGTGAACTGATTGAACGGATAACGACGGCTGACGCAGAATTACGCATGCCGCCGAAAAGCACGGGGCGGGAATTAACTGAGGGCGAAGTGGCACTGCTCAAACGCTGGATTGCCGAAGGGGCAACCTACAGTGAACACTGGTCGTTCGAGAAGCCGGTGCGGCCCGCCTTGCCCCAGGTACAGCAACCCGGGTGGACAAAAACAGCCGTCGATCATTTTATTCTGTCCCGCCTGGAACGGGCGGGTCTGACACCGAATCCCGAGGCCGATCGCTATGCGCTGATTCGCCGATTGTCGCTCGATTTGCGCGGGTTGCCGCCGAGTCCGCGCGAGGTCGACGAGTTTGTCCAGGATCCCAGCCCGGCCGCGTACGAAAAGCTGGTGGACCGGTTTTTGTCGGATCCCGCTTTTGGAGAGCGGTGGGCCCGCATGTGGCTCGATCTGGCGCGATATGCCGACTCGAAAGGACTGGGATCTGATCCGTTGCGCACGATCTGGCGATATCGTGACTGGGTCATTGACGCCTTCAACGCGAACCTTCCCTTTGACCAATTCACGCGAGAACAGATTGCAGGCGATCTGCTGCCGGGGTCAACCCTGGAGCAGAAAGTGGCGACCGCGTTTCATCGCAATACGATGACCAATACCGAGGGGGGGACCGACGACGAAGAATTCCGAGTCGCCGCCGTCAAAGACCGGGTCGATACGACCGTGCAAGTCTGGATGGGCCTCACCATGGGATGTGCCAAATGCCACAATCACAAATATGACCCCCTGACGCAGCAGGAGTACTACCAGTTTTTTGCCATTTTCAACCAGACGGCGGACAACGATCAGCCCGATGAGTCTCCGACCCTGCCGGCCCCCTCGGCTGAGATTCAGCGCCAAATGCGCGAACTTGACGATCAGATCGCAGCCTGGAAAAAGCAGTTGGAGACACCCACTCCGCAGTTGGCCAGTGAACAGGAGCAATGGGAATCGTCGTTGCGTGTACGACCTGACTGGGTGCCCGTGGAAATCACCGGGATGCAGTCCGAAGCTGGCGTCCAATTGAAGGCGCTGGATGATGGTTCCATTCTGGCTGGCGGTTCTGCCGCGGCCAACGACACCTATATCATCACGGCGAAGTCCAAATTGGCCGGGTTGACGGCCTTTCGGCTGGAGACCATTCCCGATGCGACATTGCCTCAAGGGGGCGCCGGACGTTCCGCCGACGGAAATTTCGTATTGTCACGTTTCAGTGTGACCGTGGAAGACGCCGAGAAAGCGGGGGCGCCGGCCACCGGTCGATATGTGCGTGTGGAATTGCCGGGTGCCGATAAGTTTCTATCGCTGGCGGAAGTCCAGGTGTTTCAAGGGGTGGAAAATATCGCCCGCAAAGGCCAGGCATCGCAATCGAGTACTGACTTTGGCGGTGATGCCCAGCGGGCCATCGACGGCAACACGAATGGCCATTATTACGAAGCCAATTCGACGACGCATACCCGGCAGGGAGCCGACCCGTGGTGGGAAGTTGATCTGGGTGCTGAACTCCCGTTGGACCGCATTGTCGTCTGGAATCGCACGGACGGCGACGTGGGGGGACGCCTGGCCAATTTTCGCGTACTGATTCTTGACCAGAAGCGTCAGACGATCTGGCAGTCGGCGGTGGCGGCGCCGCCCAAGCCGAGCCAGGAACTTGTGACCTCCGGACGGCAGGCGGTTGCGGTGACGAAAGCCGCTGCTGATTATTCGCAACCGGACTTCCCGGTGGCGCATGCGCTGGCACAAAAGGACCTGTCTCAGAGTGGCTGGGCGGTGGGGCCGCAGATTCAGTCGGCTCACTCCGCCTATTTCCTGGCCGAGACCCCCACGCGTGCGTTCCCTGTGTCTCAATTGACCTTTCGGCTGGAACATCGGTTCAAGCAGCCACAGTATCTGTTGGGACGATTTCGATTGTCGGTGACCGCCAGCGCTGATGTTCAACGGCGCGTCGCGGTTCCCAACGAGATTCTGGCGCTCGTCGATCTGCCGGCAGCCATGCGGAGCGATGCCCAGCGCGACCGGTTGGCGGCGTATTACCGCTCCATCGCCCCGTCATTGCAGTCGGTGCGCGATATGATTGCCCAACTCGAAAAATCACGCCCGGCGATTCCCACGGTGCCGGTGATGTTGGAACTGCCCGCGGAAAAACGTCGCAAAACGCATGTGATGGTCAAAGGGAATTTTCTGTCGCCCGGAGCCGAGGTCCAGCCCGCCCTGCCGGCGAAATTTCAAACTCCCGCGAAAGAGGCCCTGGTCAATCGCCTGGGGGTCGCGCAGTGGTTGACTGACTTTGAGAATCCGCTGACGGCCCGAGTGATGGTGAACCGATTCTGGTCACAATTATTCGGGACCGGCATTGTCGAAACCGAAGAAGATTTTGGGACACAGGGTGAGCCCCCCTCGCATCCCGAGTTGCTCGACTGGCTGGCGGTCGAGTTCATGCAGCCCACGAATTCGCCCCCGTTGGCGGCCGGGGGTCATCCCGCCTGGGATATGAAACGGTTGTTGAAGCTGCTGGTGATGTCGGCGGCTTATCGCCAATCGTCGCATGTCTCTCCGCAGGCACTCGCAAAAGATCCGCGAAACCGCTGGCTCTCGCGCGCTCCCCGTTATCGGCTGGAAGCTGAAATGGTGCGCGACCAGGCGCTCGAGCTGGCGGGACTGTTGAGTCATAAGTCGCACGGCCCTTCGGTCTTTCCTCCGCAGCCTCCGGGACTCTGGCAGGCGGCCTTCAATGGCGAACGGACCTGGACGACCAGTCCCGGGGAAGACCGCTACCGCCGGGCGCTGTATACCTTCTGGCGGCGCACGGTGCCCTATCCGTCGATGGCCACTTTTGATGCACCGAGTCGTGAATTGTGTACGGTCCGGCGAATTCGCACCAACACCCCGCTGCAGGCCTTCGTGACGCTCAATGATCCCGTGTTTGTTGAAGCCGCACAGGCTTTGGCGCGGCGTCTCGTCCGTGAAGGAGGCAATACGCCGGCCGATCGGGTCCGCTTTGGATTGAAGTTGTGTCTGGTGAGACCGCCGAGTCCCGAGCAGGTTTCGCAACTCGTTGAGCTTTACGAACAGGAATTGCAGGACTACCGAGCCGATCCAAAGGGGGCCGAACAGTTGGCGACCGATCCCCTCGGTCCCCTGCCGACTGGGTTGGACCCTGCTGAACTGGCGGCCTGGACGATTGTCGGCAACGTGCTGCTGAATCTCGATGGCGTTCTGATGAAATAAATTGCGTCAAGGTGACGCTCAGATCGACTTTCTGAGGGACTCAGCGCGGGGTTTGCCGGGCTCTGGAGCGTTCCGACAGGCATGCGGCGCTGGGATTTGCCTTGTTACGGCGTATTCCGTGCTGGCTCTGTATGTTCTCTAGCTTGCCCCGTTTTGTGCGGGGTGTGAAAGCCCAAAGAATCGGAATAACCGACAAAGTTTACATGCTGCTCATTCTGGCCGTCTGCCGATCCTAAAGGAAGACGTACCGTTTACGCCGGAGGGGGCAACGCAGGCATGTTGATTGTCAATCTACAACGAATGATTCGGTCGTGTTTCCTGGTTTTGCTGGCGGGGGCGATCCTGTGCGGTCGTCCCGGATTCGCTGCGGCAGAGCAGGAAGAGGGGGCGGTTCATCCCGCGCACAATGAAGCCGAACCCGCAAAGCACTCGGTGTTCGGGGACATCATGCAGATTGGTGGCAAGAATGCGGCGAAAGCCGACAAAGTGGCCAGCGATCCGCGACTGTTGCCCGACCTGGAAGCCCGCGGGGCGTCGGATGCGCCTTCGAAGAAGGCTGCCTTGGCGGCCGTTCCACTTGACCAGTTAACTCCCGAGCATCGTCAACAGGTGACGACGCTGTTGAAATCGGTCAGCTTCTACCGGCGGCTTCCGAAAGTCACGTTCCCGGTGGAACCGGAAGTCTACAACTACTTTGTGGCACATCCTGATGTGGCGGTCAGCATCTGGCGTGCGATGAAGATCTCGAAACTGCAGATGTGGCAGACGGGGAAAGCTGAGTACGAGGCGGACACGGGGGACGGCTCGGTAGGGGCTCTCGAAGTCCTGCACTGCAGCCAGGAGAAGTGCCTGGCCATGTGCGATGGGCAGTACAAGAGCCCGATGTTCACCAAACCGATCGCCGCCAAATCGCTGTTGCTGTTGCAGACCAGCTTTGCCAAGCAACCGGATGGAACGACGCACGTGACGCACCGCGCCGACCTGTTCGTGATGTTTCCCTCGCAAACCATTGATGTAGTCGCGCGGATCTTCTCGCCGTTGACGGTCAAAATGACAGACCGCACCTTCACGGAAGTCAGTCTGTTCCTGAAGATGATGTCGATTGCCATGAGCCGTCGCCCGGACTGGGTGGAACAGATCACCGATCGCATGGATGGCGTGCCCGAGGTTCGCAAAGACCAGGTGATGGCCTTGAGTTCACAACTCTATGCGGCCTATCGGGCCCGCGAAGCGGAAATGGACGCTGACGACGGAACCGACAGCCGAGTCATCGAAGCCGATGAAGCTGCCGTCTCACGGCGTCGTCGGGCCGACGCGGCGACCGAGCGGCGGTCAACGGCGGAGAACTCGGGGACCACGATTCGGGTCGGCGCGACCGGCGAGAAATAAGGCACAACGGCAACATTGCAGCTCACCACGCCGACTTCTCTGGCTAACGCCGGGGAGGCCGGCGTTTCGGTTTTGGTCGCAGAAAAGCGGCAGCGAGGCCGACGACGATGGCCGCCGGAATCACATAGAGCATCAGGCGTCCCCCGCCACGTCGTAAGAAGGCCAGTACGACAAAAATGGCGATCACGATGGGGAACGCCTTGTCCCAGGACACGCTTTCTCCCTCTTTCGGGAGTACCAGCCACAGCGCCCCGAGGAGCAACCCCAGGCGGGTCGTGACCGACAACAGCGGATTGGTCCAATCGCTGAACCAGAGGGTCCCGCCTGCTATCAGGAGGCACAACAGGGACAGCATTCCCACAATGAGTTTTCGGATAGCCATCGGCGAGGCGTTCATGAGCCGCATTATGACGGAAGGCTCGTGTCGCGGAAACACCCAGCGGCAGGCGAATCGCCGTGGGCTGGGGGCAGGGCCGAGGGAGTATTCGCTTTCGCGAGCCGATCCTGGATTGAGCAAGGCATAGACCGTTCCGGTCCAGGATGGGCGGCGAACAACAGCATTCTCGACGAGAATAGCGGCCGGGTGGGGCCCAAAAAAATTTGGCAACAGTTTGCAGGACGGGCGAATTTCGGGGTTTGCGCCGTTTTGGAATCTGGATAAGATTCCGTGACTGGCCAAGATGGCCGTTTTCCGGGAAGGAGCCTGGACAAATCATGGATCCATTTCGTTGTCTCCGTGTTTCGCAACTGCTGCTGGATTATCAGTTGCATATTGCCGGCGAGTTTGAACCCGCCGTGCAGAGAATCGTCGTCGACGCGACGTTAACCGCCTTCAGTCGAGTCGTCGATCAGGCTTTGGAACGCCAGGTCGATTGCGTGCTGATCGATGGCGAGTGCTTCGATCCCGAAAACCCCGGTCTGCGTGGGCCGGCTGCGCTGATTCGCGGATTGAATCGACTGGCCGAGCGGGGAATCGCCGTCATTATCGACGCGCCCCCCAAGATCTGGTCGGCCTGGCCCGCGGGGCTGCGCTGGCCTCCTTATGCACACCGGTTGGGACTGGGATTGGAAACCAGTGTGCCGATCACCCGCGATGGCCGTTACCTGGGGACAGTCTCCGGCGATTCGCAAGACGACTGGCACACCACCTGGCAGGTCAGTTTGCCGGACGAGGCTGGTGCGACGGGGGCGTTCCAGCTCAGTGAATCAGCAGGTCCGTTGACCGGGTTGAATCCGCAACACACGGGGCCTCATGGTTGTCAGTACATTGAGGTGCACCCGGAATGGGGAGTACAGACCACCTTTCTGCCGCAGGCCCCGGTCCGATGGGAACGTTACTGTGCCCAACTCTCACCTGAGATGTCGCGGGATGACCTGTTGCAGGATCTCGCGACGCAGCTCGAATGCAGTCCCCGGTCGGATGGTGAGCAAGTACGGTTGGTCACCTGGGTCTTCAGTGGCGATCATCCGCTGCTTGATCGGTTGACAGCGGACCGTCCACGTCAGGATTTCCTTGATGATCTAGCCTTGCTCGATCCACTCCCGGGAGTTACGGTGCACACGCATGCCATGCGGATCCGGCGGGTGTCACACAAGGAACGGCAGGTGACGCCGATGGAAGACCTGGCTGCAGAATTCCTCGACCGGTTGCAGAATCGGTTGAGCTCTCCGGAGGCCGCCTGGCGTGCATGCCTGGCCAATTCGGAACTGACTGGCAATCCCTGGGAGGTGAAATTGGATTCACTCTATGGAGACTGCGATGCCGACGACCTGGCGTGTGACGCTCGTCGTCTGGCTGGCCAGTGGTTCGCTGCCGACGAGGACCTGTCGTCATGAAGCTGACAGAAATTCAGATCGACCGTTGTGGCGTCTGGCGTAATCTGACGCTGCCTGTCAAATCGCAGGGAATCAGCCTGTTTTACGGTCCCAACGAGGCGGGCAAAAGCACCCTGCGGCAGTTTATCCGCGGAGTGCTGTTTGGCTTTTCGGGTTCCGAGACCGACCCGGCGGGCTTTTCTTTCGAACGTCAGCAGGCGGCCGGCTCGCTGCATCTCGAAGATGCGGCCGGCAGTCATCGCATCCACCGGGCGTCAGGCGGTGACCTGGCGGGTGATGCGCGGTTGATCACCGGCGATTTTGCCACCCAGGCACATCATGACCTGCTGGGGGGTGAGACGTACGAGCAGTTGTTCGACCGGATTTTTGCACTGAATCTTCGCGAACTGGGTGAAGTCAATTCCCTCTCGGGCGATGATGTCTCGCGTCATGTCTTTGGCCTGAGCTTTGGTCCGCGCGGACAGCGGTTACTGCATGCCGCCCGGCAGATCGACGAGCAGCGGGCCGCCTTGCTCGATCTGCAGTATCAGCGCGGCGAAATGGTCGAATTGCTTGAGCGGCATGACCGACTCAGCGGTCGCCTGGGGGAACTGTCGGAATTACGAGCCCGCCATTCGGAATGGTGCCTGCGCCGCGATCAGTTGGAACGAGAAATCGCGGACCTGCGGGATCGCCACGCCCAAACCTCGGCCCAGTTGCGGGGACACACCTTCCTGGAACGCGCCTGGGGCCCCTGGAATCGCAGTCGCGAGTGCCGCCAGGAACTCGAGACGTTAAGTGAGATCTCGAGTTTCCCGAACCGCGGGCTGGAGCGGCTGGATCGAATTGAGCACGAACTGGCGACAGCGGCGGAGCGTCGCGACCGACTTCGCACGGAAATCCGGCAGTTGCGGGAAGAATTGGCCAATCCGGGAGGAGCAGCCGCCTGGCGATTGCATGCCCCGGCGATGCGCGGGTTTGTCGAGCAGCGCAGTTGGCTGGCGGCGCTCGAAGAACGTCGCGAAACGGCTCAGCAGGAACTGGAAGACCAGGAAACGGAACTCGAAGATGCGTGTGAGCGGTTGGGGGCCGACTGGTCGACCCCCCGTCTCGAAGCTGCCGACGTTACTCCGGCGGCTGAGCGCCGTCTGATCGGAACCGCCGAGTCGTTTCGGCAGGCCCAGCAGCGACGACAGGCCCATGACCGTCAGTGTCGTCGCCTGAAGCGCGCCTGCCGTGAACTCCGCGATGCGTTGACGGAAAGCCTGCACGACCTGGAAGGGAGTTCGGTGGAAGCGGCTCTCGAACAGGGGCGTGCCCGCCTCGCGAGCTTGCACAAATTGACTTCGATTCAGTTGCGTGAGCGCGAACTGTCGCATCAATTGCACGGACTGGAAAACGAGCGGCACCGCACGGCTCCCCAATTGTCGTTGCCGGGCTGGGTGCATGTGATTCTGGGCGTCTTTTCATTTATGGGGGTCATTCTGGCGGGCTGGGGGTTGGTCGCCGGCGTGGCCACCAGTGGCATCGCGGGGGCCATCTACGCGATGCTGGGAATTACGACCGGTGGGCTGGCATGGGGCCTCAAGACGCAATACGAATCGGAAGCCCGAAAGCGACTCGTCGAAGTTGACCAGGCACTGGCCGGTGTGGCTGCGGATCTGTCTGCGTTGCGCTCAACCATCGACTCGGCTCACGTGGGAAAAAGTCTCGAAGAGACCGCCCAACTGGTTGAGGATGCACAGGAAGAGCTGGCCGAGTTGACCGCACTCGGAGCCCGCCAGCAGCGATTGCAGGGACTGCGCCGCAAGTTGGCCCGCGCCCGACGGAAACGACAGACCGCGATTCTGGAAGTGGGCACAGCCCGCCATAGCTGGAATGAACTGCTGCAGAAGATCGGGATCACCTCGTCGATTTCGATCGATGACGCCCTGCAGCGCTGGCAGGAACTGGTCGCGGCCACCGAGACTTTGCGGGCTGCCGATCAGGCCCGCCGCGAATTGTCGCTTGTGGAGAGCATCCTGGATGGGTACCGGCAGCGGATCATCGATCTGGCCCGACGGTTGCCCCACGCCGGTCGCCAGTCACCGAACTCGCTGGAAATTCTCGCCGACTGGGAAGAACAGTTGGCAACGCTGGACCGGGGCCGCAATTCCCGGCACGAACTGCAGGCGAAATTACGGCACAAACGGCGCGAGGCGGCTGATGCCTCCAGTCGTGTCGCTGAGATTAAGATCAAGCGCGATGCCCTGTTGGTGCAGGGGGGGGCTGCCAGTCGTGATGAATTTGAGCAGCGGGCCCGGTCATTTGCCCGACGGACTCTGCTGCACGACCAGCGGGATGATGCCGATCGCGACCTCGAGGCGATCTGCGCCAGTCATACCGATCTGGCATTGGTCGAAGCCGACCTGGAGCAATTTGACGCGCGCGCCAACAGTGACCAACTCGTCCGACTGAAAAC
>JAFEBR010000317.1 GCA_018242565.1 Planctomycetota bacterium
CGACGCACACCCACCTCGATGGACGAACGTGTGCGATCGGCCATGCCGGGAATCTGCCCGAGCCAGTAATCAATGTGCAACTCCACGTCATGCTTGTCACGGGGCAACACGGCCTTAGCGTAGGCCGCTTGCAGGCATTCATTGTGGAACCCTTTTCGCCATTCTTCAGAACTGAGTTCCTCTCGGCACGTGGCCGCTCCCGTGATAAACCGCTGCAATTCCGGAGCGTTGACGCTCCCCTTTGCCAGCTTCATCACACCGACTGCGTTGTACAGGTACTGCTCCTGTAAACTCTCCCAGTGCTTGCCTTCCGAATCGCCGCGTTGCTCCCCGGCCCGCAAAGTCTCGCCGATCGTGGTGATACAGCGCGTAATCTGGCGCGTATCGCCGCCACGCGTAACCACGTAATTCAGGAAGTTGAACCGCAACCCTCCGTCGGGTTCGAAGATCAGCAAGTCGTCAGTTCTGCCGGCCCGATCAAAAATGTCCTTCCAGAGTTTCACGTCCTCATGCGGCTTGGCCGCCAGAATCAGCCCCGAGCTACGTGGGTAATTGACGACACTGCGGCCCAGCCACAGCCCAGAACCCCTCGTTTTTCCGGAACCGGTCGCACCGAAAATTGCCACGGAGCGCAACAGGTCGCGCACGCGATAAGCGTCTTTCGGCGACAATGTACCGATGACGTAGTCCAACGGATCGTGTCCTGTAGCTGCCCTGCCGCTTGCCCCCAGCCGGCACAGCCAGCGGCCCAGCCGAGACAACGCCCCGCCCTCACTTTGGTTTCGACGGTTCATGATTCGATGCGCCTGTCTTTTCTGGTGACCTGATTACACCGACCCCATATCACGCAACATCCGCAGAAATGCCTCAAGTTGTAGGCCGTAGCTTTTCGCGCGACGCGCCTTTGATAGGGCCTCTTGCAACGTGGAGATAAACGATTCCAGGTCGAGGTCCTTACCGACTACGACTACCGATCGACCTCGCCCCAGCGTGGCCGTGGCCCTTTCGCTGCGACAGCTTCTACCGTTCTCCGAATTACCCCCGGCCAAACGGACATTGTCAGTCGGTTCATTGCCTCCCATCCCGGTAGCCCCCAAGTCTTTCCCATTCATGTTCGGATTCTCCAATATTGCCTGAAATACAAAGCCCCCCAGCCGACACGTACCCGCCTGTC
>JAFEBR010000318.1 GCA_018242565.1 Planctomycetota bacterium
ACACGCTGAACTTCAAACCAGGCTCCTCGGGCTTTTTCAGCGGGAATCGGAATTCGCTCAACCGTGGCGCCGTTCACGATGAGATCTAACTGCTGCACAGGAGTCACTTCGCAGCGCACACGGAGTGAGACCGGGATCTCGTGCGACTGTTTGCCGGTCAGCTTCAGCGATTCCCCCGGCCGACGCCCTCTGACTTCCATCAACAACATTGGTCCCGTGCTGATGAACGATTGCCCGCGAACGCTGGCCTTCAACCAGTCCGGCAACGACGGGCGATCCTCGGCGGACTGTGCGGTCCAGACATAAGTACGGCAATCGCCGAGAAATCGACACGCCGGAAAGTCACAGGCACCGTAGGCCGGCAGGCGATAGCCCGTACTGAGCATCTGGTACCAGCCCTCCAGTCCAATCGGCCGGTAGATGCCAAATTGCAACAGTTCAACCCCCGACACATTCCCCAAAGCAGCATCGGCGTAGATTTCCATGGCATAGCCGCCATGTGCGTAAACCACCAAACCTCCGTCAGCCAGCACATCGGCCGATGTCGGACCGAAACCGCCCCCTTCATCAATGTTAAACTCGTGTCCCTCGTGGACCAGACGGTCTCGCAGGTAGTACATGATGTGACCGTAGTGGGCACTGCGGTACTCCTGCCCCGATAAAATGCTCGTCAGTCCACGAGTTCGCAAAGATTTCTCGCCGTAGCCCCGATATTGCGGCGAATCCATGGTTGTCATGGCGCCACTGTAGGGGCCAGCGGGTTCGTTATAGGCCAGCAAGGTCCCGTATTGAATGTCTTCGGCATCCAGCAAGTCGAAAACGAGATCGTCATCTTCCCGGCTGGCACGCGGAAAATGCAGGTGAATATCGCCGTTGAAATAGCGATGCTCGTGCATCGGCACCGTGCGCTGCAAAGTCAGTTGCTCGGCCAGGTTTTGCCCAGCTACAACTTCGACGGATCGCCAGACAGGCGCAAATTCCCAACCCTTTGAGACTTCGATCCGCACGGTTCCAGGAGGGACCTGCACCTCCGTTGTCCCGGTGCTGTAGAAATACCGTCCCAGGTACCGCCACGGGGCCTTCTCGGCACGATTCCCCCAGTCACCTTTCGTGGGCCACTTTCCGGTCAGCCCGTAGGGGGACAAGCGGTTTTTCGCAGGCTGATAAAACTGACCATCCGCTGCCACGACAGCAATCCGACACGGCGTGGGCTTGCCGGTCGCCTGATCGACAACGGTGATCTTGACGGTGCCTGTGTTTTCCCCGGCGACCGTACGAGGCAGACCTTCTTGATGGAACCCTGGCGGGATGAAAAAGAACTCTTCCCCTTCCGGCCGCGGAGCCTGCGCTCGAGCATGACCCGCGAGACAGCCAGCCAGCACAATTCCAGTGCACACCAACAATCGCAGCATATCCCCTGATTCTCCCGCAACTTTGGTCAGAGCGCTCGATGGGGTGCCATCGTGTGCCCCGCATCGTAACGAATCCATCAGGCACAGTCGATGGATTGCCACAAGCGGACAACTTACTCAAGCATTCAACGATTCAATCGTTCAGACAACGACTCATGAATGACGTGGCAGGTCCATTTACAACTGGTGACCCCGTGCCGAACACGTTAACATTGAAACGTGAATTGAGTCTCGCTGTTTTGGAATCTGTACCCATGAAATCGCTGCCGATTGTTGATCCCTCGTCACCTCCCGTTTTGGGACCAGCCTCGGAAAAAGACACGGGCGATGCCAAGGGAACGTATGCTTTCGTCAGCCTGGGATGTCCTAAAAATCTGGTCGACAGCGAAAAGATGCTCGGGAATCTGGCCTTAGACGGCTACGTACTCGTTTCCGAACCAGCCGGCGCTGATTTCGTCATCGTCAATACCTGCGGGTTCATTGAGAGTTCGCGGGCGGAATCAAAAGCCGTGATTCGCGAAATGCTCGAGCTGAAAAAACAAAATAAGACGCGCGGCGTGATCGTCGCTGGCTGCCTCCCGGAACGATTGGGGGGTGATCAACTTCGCGCCGAACTTCCGGAAATCGATGGAATCGTCGGGGTTTTCGCCCGCGATGAGATCACCCGCGTCGCCGACCGATTGTTCGGCGCCTCAGAAGAACAGCGAACCGTTTTTCGGCCGGCGCCCGTGAAGGCTCTCGACGACACGGCCCGACTCCGGATCACCCCGAAGCATTATGCCTACCTGAAGATTTCCGAGGGCTGTGACCGCACCTGCACATTCTGCTCGATCCCGAAGATGCGGGGGAAACACGCCACCAAACCGATTGAAATGGTCGTGGCTGAAGCCCGAGAATTAGCGGCGGATGGAGTTCGTGAGCTGAATATTGTGGCGCAGGACACGACGTATTATGGGCTCGACCTGTACGGCGAAGTCCGGTTGGTCGAATTGTTACGGGAACTGGAACAGGTCGACGGCATCGACTGGATCCGCCTGATGTATTTGTATCCCATTCATTTCTCCGACCAACTGATCGACAAGATCGCCGGTTCGTCCAAGATCATTCCGTATCTCGACATGCCGTTGCAGCATATCAGCGACGCCGTGCTGAAACGCATGCAGCGCCGCGTCAACCGGGCTCAAACTGTGGAACTTGTCGAAAAGCTTCGCGAGCGGATCCCCAATGTGGTGCTGCGAACCACTTTTATTGCAGGTTTCCCCGGCGAAACCGAAGCCCAATTTGAAGAGTTGTGCGAATTCGTCGCCCAGACCCGTTTCGAGCGGATGGGAGTCTTCTCGTATTCGGTGGAACCTGGCACACCGGCTGTCAAACTCGACGGGCACTTACCCGACGAGGTGAAGAACGCTCGGCGCGACAAACTCATGGAATTGCAGCAGCAGATTGCCTTTGAGTTTGGCGACTCTCTGGTTGGCTACGAACTCGATGTATTGATTGACGACCAGATCGACGATGAAACCTGGGTGGGACGGACCTTCGCCGATGCTCCAGAAATCGACGGCAGTGTTTTCGTTACAGGCCAGGACCTGATTCCCGGTGAATTTCTGCCCGTCTTGATTGAGGCCCGCCAGGACTACGACCTGGTTGGCTCCGCCATTCGAGAAGACAGCGTCGACGAATCCTGATGGAATCCCCAGTCTGACGAGATTTGGGGCAATTCCCCTGAATCTTAGCTTGAATGCGGGACTGACCGCCCCGCCATTGGCCCGAACACCCGGCGACGATGATTTAGACGGACGGTTGAAAGAACAACTATGACGACGGAACCAGGAAACCCAGTCCCCCGCCCCGACTCCGCATCTCGGCCGGCAGGGAAGTTTCCGTCGGCGCTGAATCTGCCGAATCTGATCACACTGAGCCGCCTGCTGCTGGCCATCGTGTTGTTCGCGTTGATTGACTTTGGTGGACACTGGGTGGCGGCAACGGCGGTCTTTCTCGTTGCGGCCGCCACAGATTTTCTGGATGGAATGATTGCCCGTAAATATGGCCTGGTCACCAAAGTGGGGCGGATTCTTGATCCCTTTGTCGACAAAGTCATTATCGGCGGCGCGTTTCTCTTTCTCGCCATGCACCGAGACAATGGCTCGGGGGTCAACGCGTGGATGGTCATCACCGTCATCGGCCGTGAGATGTTCGTCACCAGCCTGCGCAGCGTTCTCGAACAGGAGGGCAAGGACTTCTCAGCGGTGATGAGCGGCAAAATCAAGATGACCCTGCAATGTGCCGCGGTTGTTGGATCGCTTTTGTTTCTGGCATTTGGCCATGGGACCGCAAATGAAGTTTCGTTCGGCTACATCCGCGACGGACTGCTGTGGGCTGCTGTCCTCGTGACCGTGTATAGCGGTTACGAGTACGTGATTCGTGCCATTCACCTGTTCCGTGCGGGCTAACTGGAGTCCATCAGGCTGACGGCGCTGCGACAAAGATGCTCGCACCGCGACGTTGTGACTTGAGACTTTTTCGACGGTGCAGAGGGCCCGTTTTCTCGTCTGCGGACCAGCCGTCGTCACATGTCGACAAAGCCTCCGACTCGCATTCAATCGGCAGCGACGAATCGATCGATTTCGGAACGTGCGGCCAACGACGGTTGTGCGCCACGGCGGGTCACGCTCAGTGCCGCCGCCGCATTGGCCCAAGCCACCGCGTCGAGCAAGGCACGTCCTTCGGCGAGTGCAACAGCGAGTGCACCGCAAAAGGCATCACCCGCGGCAGTGGCGTCGACGGCCCGCACCGTCCGGCCAGAAACAGCCTGGGTTTCCTGGCCCACGACCAGGCATCCGCGTGCGCCCAGCGTGACGATAACCTCTCCACAGCCTTGAGCCTGCAATGCCCGTGCAGCCCGCAATGCCAGTGGGGCCTCTTCCGCTTCTCGATGGTCAACCTCAATCCCCGCCAGACCTGCGGCTTCACCCGCATTGGGGGTTAATATGTCCACCCAGGGGAGCAGCCCCGCCGACAGAATCTCGCGCGAGGCCGGAGCCGGGTTCAGAATCGTCAACAGACCGGTTCGCCGCGCTCGTCGCAAACCACAGGCAATTGTATCCAGCGGAGTTTCCAGGCAGGCCAGGAAGACACGTGCCGACTGGAACACATTTTCGGGAATCGCCTCGATATCCTGAGGCGTAAGCCGGGCATTCGCACCAGAAGCCACACTGATCAGGTTCTGCCCTTGGGCATCGACGAGGATCAAGGCGACCCCCGAAGCCTCCCCCGCGACCACTTTCAAATAATCGCAGTTCAAATTCTCGGAGCGCAGCCGCGCGAGTGACTCGCGACCGTTCGTATCGTCTCCCACCGCGCCGATGAAAGTGACCGGAGTTTTGGCCGCTCGAGCGGCCGCAACCGCCTGATTGGCCCCCTTACCACCGGCCGCCTGATAGAACTCACCGCCGATCACAGTTTCGCCAGGCTGTGGCAGTCGTTCGCTGCGGACGACCAGGTCCGTGTTGATGGACCCCAGAACAATGACAGACGAAGGAGTAGTGGTCATACGCCCAAAGTATCAGAACGGCACCAAAATTTGGACGGTGCGGAGATGCGCGAGGTGTTTTCGGGTGGTGCCAGGTTCAACACGCAGCTCGACGATCGACGAGAATTGGCAGGATGCTCCACAAGAATCAGGCACCTCGATACATCGGAGGTGACGGCGGTTCATCGTCCTCACCACAATCCTGACAGGCAATGGCCTCTAACTCAGCACGCCGTCGGCGAATCTGTTTGTCAAATTCACTCAACACATCCAGGGCTTTGTCGCGCGACGAGACCAGGCCAATGATCAGAAACTGCACAATCGCCAGGATATAGCAGACCCAGCCGGCGGCGGCGTGCTCGGGCGAAGGAATAATCACCGCCATGATCGCCAGAACGGATGACGATCGATCAAGATGTCGGAAAAACACCCCTTTGCAGTACGGAAATAACTGCTCCCGCGCTGCCTCGAGTCGCCGGCCTTTGGGGAAGAGTAACCGTTCCGGCCCGGGGTGAATAATCGAAAACAAGGCTTGATCGGGCATGGACTCGATCACGCCAACCGCCAGCAGCAATCGCAATCCCAGACTGAGCCAGATGTAGGGATGCTTCCAGTCGGCCAAGTGTTCGCCGAACAGGTAATACTCAAAGTTCGCCGTCGCGGCGAGCAACAGCAGCGATCCCCGTACCCACTGCTCCAGATCTTTGTGCAGTTCAGCACTCAGTCGTTCCGAATTGACCACCTTCCGCAGAAACACCCGGAACAATGGGATGGCAATCAGACCAACGATCAGTCGAATCAGTGGACGAAGCAGAGCGGACATTGTC
>JAFEBR010000031.1 GCA_018242565.1 Planctomycetota bacterium
CAGACAGCCACCGAAGGGGTTGTGATTGTGTTTGCGGAACAACTCCATCTGTTCGCGGGCAAACTTCTCTTTGTCTTTGCCATATTTCTCTTTCAGCGCCGCCAACTCGGGCTGAATCAACTGCATCTTGGCCGCACTGCGGGCCTGCTTGATCGAAATCGGGAACATCGCGCCGCGCACACAGATCGTCAGACCGATCACCGCGAGTCCCCAACTGCCCGTCAGGTGATGGAAGAAGTGCAGCACCGACAGCAGTCGCCGACAGATAAAGGCCTGAAAGCTGGGAGCCATGCCGAAGATGCTGCCGAAATCGATCACCTTTTCAGTGCCGGCGGGCAAAACGTCGTCGCGTTTCGGTCCGGTGAACAGCGTGTAAGAATGGGTGGCCAGGTGCGCGTCGCTCTCTGCCCCGGTGGCCTTCAGGTTCAGGTCGACCGACGTGATGCGAACCGAGACTTCGCTCTTTTCTTTCTGGTTGCTGCCGACGAGTTCCTGCTTGATCGACCTGGTGTAGGCGGAAACGGACTGGTCGCCTGCGGGCAACAGCAAGGCGGCGAAGAACTGCACATCGACGCCGATGTACTTCACCGGGTTTTTCCACTCTTCCCCTTTGCCGTCGGCGATCGTTTTCGCCGTCATTACCTGGTTGTCGACAGCCCCCCCGTCCTTCAGGAAGCCGGCGACCACGTCACGGAACTTCGAGGCATTATCGGCGTTTTCGAGCGGCAGACCAACGGGTCCCTGCAACACGTAGTTGATCGTGCGATCTTTGCGGGAGAGATTCGTAAAGGTCATATCGACCTTCATCGTGTAGGCCTGTGCCTCGCCCCGCAACGGGTCGGCATTGTCGACCTTGACCAGTTCAAACCGCTTGTCGATCTGCAGATCGTCGAGGCGAATCCGAAACAGCGCAGACGAATGCGGAATTTCAGCCGGACTGACTTCCACCAATTCCCAGTTTAACAGCCCCACATCGGCCGAGAGTTGCGGCACACCGATGCCCAGCGTGGTGGGACCGAGGGGGCCGAGTTCTGTCTCTTCGATGACCCGCAGTTGCTTGTGTGGCTTGTGCAGTGTCAGATAGCGCGGGTCGTTGAAGGTCACATCGAGGACGGCGGCACCGCGCGAGGTCAGCGTCACCAACTGGCGATAACCCGAATCGAAGTCGGGCGAACCGAGCACGATCGTCTGGAGCGGATGCTCAACCCGCTGAGCGGGCTTGTCTGCCGGTGCGGGTTCGTCGCCGGCAACCGGCTTCTCAGACGGCTGGGCGACTTCGCCACCCACGGCCGGCTTCTCGGGAGTTTCTCCCTCTGCGGGGCTGACGGAATCGGCTTTGTCAGCGGCCCCCTCGGCGGGTTTGTTGGCGATCGCTTTGTCAGCGGCTTCATCCTGTGCGGCCGGTTTGGGCTTCGGCATAAACCGCGGCAGAATGAATCCGTTCCAGCCGACGACAATCGTCAGCGACAGCGCGATAAAGGCAAAAAAACGTTTTTGATCCATGGGACTCTTCCACCTGTGGGAACTCGACCGAACGACCGCAGTCATCGGTCGGCACCAAATTCATTGCCTCGCCAGAAAGCACCGTCTGCCCCGGAACAGCCTGTGTTGATTCGGGTCAATACGCCGCCCTCCATTGACGAGGACCGTCGCAGAACTCGAACCTGTTCGTTGCGGTGCTAGCGACCGTCTCGCAGACGGTCTCCGAGGAAGTTGTCGAGGTCAGGAATATCGTAGATTTTTCTGACCGTCGTTTCGATATCGTATTCTACTCGCTGGAACAGGATGTTCTTCCCATCCAGAACGACGTATGAGGAGCGCCAGTCGCCATTGCGCGGTTGGCCTACCGAACCCACGTTGACCAGCACTTTTTCCGGGCCCAGTTCATACCGGAAGTTGAGTTCTTCGGGGCGGAAGAACTTCAGGCTTTCGGTGAACACACCCGGCACGTGGGTATGTCCCTGGAAACAATAGTTGGTGACCAGCGAGAAGATGCGTTCCATCTTGCGCTGGTTGTAAATGTCTTCCGGAAAGACGTATTCGTTAAGCGGGTTGCGTGCCGAACCGTGTACGAACAGATACTCGCCTTCGCGTTGTTGCCGGGGCAATTCCCCCAGGAACTCCCAACGCCGTTCGTTCCCCGCCGGATCACCCTTTTCGAGTTGTTCGCGGGTCCAGAAGATGGCTCGCTCGGCACCGGGGTTGAAGCCTTCCGGATCGAACAGCGCACCCTGGTCGTGATTTCCCAGCAGGCACATCTTGCAGGACATCACACGATCGATGCACTCCCGGGGATTCGGGCCGTACCCGATGATGTCCCCCAGACAGTAAATCTCGGTGATTCCCTTCTTTTTGATGTCTGCCAGTACGGCATCGAGCGCTTCCAGGTTCCCGTGGATATCGCTTATGAGAGCTTTCAAAGACCTCGCGCCTTGTCAAAATTTCTGTGTCACTGGAACTGGGCCAACGCCGTAAGTCGAACCAGAATTGTAATTTAGAAGCGAATCGGTGGTCAAGTACGGCGCCGCGCGCTGGGCCCCAGCCAAGTCTCGACGAAACAGATTCGCACCGCGGCACACAACCTTGGCGGATTTTACGCTTTCTTAACAGGGATTACTATAGGACGCCCCGGCCAGCCGGGCGATTTCTGACAGGCCAATTCGCCCGTCGTGGAGCGCGCTGGCCACCAGGACCCCCGCAATCCCGGCCTGGTCGAGGTCGGCCAAATCGTCGAAATGCCGAATGCCCCCGCCGGTCACCAGTCGCAACCCTGGATGCCGGGCCTGAAATTGCCGGCACAGCCCCAGCGTCGTGACTCCGGCACCGACCCCGACCTGCGCGACATCGAGCACGATCATCTGGCAGATTCCCGCCGCGATGGCCTGCAGGCCGATATCGATGGGCTCAGCAGTTCCCCAGGCGCGGGCTGGTCGCATGGCCAAGCCCCCCTGCAGGTCGAGGCTGAACACCACCTGTGCGGGGCCGATGGTCGTACAGAGCGTCGCGAGTTCTGCCGGTCCCGGCCAGGTCTCGAGCCCGGCAATGACTTTGCGAGCCCCCGCCGCCACGAGTTTTTGCGCCTCGGCGACCTCTCGCAGGCCCGAGTCGATCCAACAGGCAAATCCAGCAGCGGCCAGTTGTTCGTAGATCGACCAGTTCGGTTGCTGGTGCAGAATGGCATCGAGATCGGCGACGTAGAATTCCGAGAGCCCCAGTTGGTCACGGAAGGCGTGGGCAACCGAAAGCGCATCCGTCGCCTGGGTGAGCTGGCTGATGACAGGCCGATATTCACTCCTGTTGCCGGCGATGCCCCGGACGACCACGCCATTCAGTAAATCCAATACCGGCAAAACCTGCATGCAGACTCCTCGTACATACGGCTATTCCACCACGCCTTCGTCACGCCCCCAGTGCCGACCTCTAGCGCAAGTGCCAGGGTCATGAAGGCTGGGCACAGCGAACTGTTTCCCGCGAGCGCTGCCGCAGTATACTGACGGCACCTGCCAGACAACAGTTTTCCACCGCCTGTCGCTGGTCGGGAATTTGCAGACACCGTTCGAGCCCCATCGTTCATGAGCGAAAACAACCTACCACAGCCTGCGCCTCGCCCCAAACCGCTGGCGCGGCGCGTCGCACGCAGCGTCATTACGTTTCTGTTGACGCCGTATCTCGCGCTTACGGGTATCATCACCGTCTTTCAGCGTTCGTTGATTTATCATCCCACGCCGGATCGCTCGCTGAACGAGCGCTCGCGACAACTCAGTCAGTTTCACATCGAACCTCTAACCGTACGCACCACCGACGGCAGCACTTTGAATGGCTGGCACATCCCCGCGGACGCCGACTCAAAGAACGTGGGCGAAACGGACACAGCCCAACAGCGGCCCACGGTCTTGTATTTCTGTGGCAATGCCGGGCACCGGGCGTTTCGGTTGATGGATTTCGCGTTGCTGCAGCAGTGCCAATGCAACGTCGTCTGCTTTGATTATCGAGGTTATGGCGATAATCCTGGCAGTCCCAGCGAAGCCAGTCTGGCCGCTGACGCGCAGGTGATCTGGAAGTATCTGACAGGTGAGCGCGGACTGCCGGCCCACCGCATCATCATTTGGGGTGAATCTCTCGGGGGTGGCGTGGCCACGCGGTTGGCGGCGGAAGCGTCGACTGCGGGGACGATTCCGGCGGGGCTGGTCCTGCGATCCACTTTCAGCTCATTGACTGACGCCGCGGCGTATCATTTCCCCTGGTTGCCAGTCCGACTGCTGCTGGTGGACCGCTTTCCCTCGATCAGTCGCATTCCGCAAGTGAAATGTCCGATTCTCATCGTGCACGGCGAGCGCGATACGATCGTGCCGTTTCGATTGGGAGAGAACCTCTTCGCGGCGGCGCCGGCAAAGAGCGCCAATGGCGTCGGCAAGACTCTGGTCCGCCTGCCACAGGCAGACCACAACGACGTGCTGGAGACCTCCGGTGCCGAGGTGCGACGGTCATTCCGCGAGTTTCTGGACACTCTGTCCGCGCGAGATGCCCACGCCGCGGCCCCAGCGGACAAATGACGGAAGCAGGCCACGCAGTGGCCGACGGCGCGGCCTGACCGCACACGCTCATGGGCAATATCCAAGATGCGCTGCGGGAGTTGTTACCGAGATTACCGAGAGGCGGAACGGACTCTCTCGGAATCGGTCAGCCTCGCGAGTACGGGCCGAATTCCGCACCGTTGGTCGTTGCAAAGCCGGCCGAGACGCACTCGGCGACCGCATCCGCCGCCCGCAACACCATGCCGCGGTCGACATCCAGGTGCGTACACGCCCGCAAGCGCTGCGGAGCACTGGCATTGATGCGGACGCCCCGTTCGAAGAGTTGTGCCGAAAGCTGGGCCGCGGTCCCCAGGCTGGGATCGACGTTGAAAAACACCAGATTCGTTTCCACTTCGCCCGGTTCCACGGTGATCCCATCAATGCCGTAAATCGCATTGGCGAATTCCTTGGCATTATCGTGGTCGACATGGAGTCGCTCGATATGGTTTTCAATGGCGTACAAGGCGGCCGCCGCCACGATTCCCGCCTGCCGCAAGGCACCGCCGAACAACTTGCGGGCTCGCCGGGCCTTGGCGATCTGGGCCTTGCTGCCGGCCAGCAGTGACCCCATAGGGCACCCCAGTCCTTTGGAAAAGCAGACCGAGACCGTGTCAACGTGCCTGCAGATCTCGGCGGCACTGGCGCCGGTGGCAATCACTGCGTTAAAGAGCCTGGCTCCGTCGAGATGGACCAGTAAACCATGCTGATGAGCCCATTTCCCGACGCGATGAATCTGCTCCAGAGGATACGCCCGCCCGCCGCCGACGTTGCTGGTGTTTTCGAGGCACACCAGTCGGGTAATGCACAGATGCTGATTGTCGGCCCGAATTTTGCCTTCCAGGTCGGCGATATCGAGCAGGCCGTTCTGGCCAGTGATCAATCGGCCCGTCACGCCGCTCAAAGCCGCCGGGCCACCCTGCTCATAATTCACAATGTGGCTGGTGGCTTCGATCAACAACTCATCGCCCGGCAGACAGTGGGTTCGCACCCCCATCTGGTTCGACTGGGTTCCGGAGCAGGCGAATACGGCGGCTTCCTTTCCCAGCAATTCGGCCATCACCGCTTCCAGCCGATTCACGGTGGGATCTTCCCCCGACATGTCATCGCCGACCTCGGCTCGGGCCATGGCCTGGCGCATTTCCGCCGTGGGTTTGGTGACTGTATCGCTGCGCATGTCGATCAGAGGAAGTGTCATTGTCGCGTCAGACTCCGCAAAAATCGTGATAAATCCGTCGTCTTCGAAGGAAGCCCGGAAACCATGCACTCTAATGCATGGAACTCGCATCCTGCAAATGAATGGGTGCCGGGGTGCGCCGGGCGACTCGCTGTGTGCTCTCCCCTCAACCCCGAGTCGGGCCGCCGGTTTGAATCGCCGATGTGGTTGCCGTATCCTGACTCCGACGAGAAGTCATATAAGATAAGAGAAGTCAGGCCCCTGCGTTCTGCGAGGTTCAGGTTATTGTGCCGCTGTTGTCTGAAATCACGACATTTTTCGAACGATTCGCACCGCGCTCCCTGGCCGAAGACTGGGACAACGTGGGTCTGCTGGTGGGGGACCGCCAGCGACCGGTTCAAGGGGTCTTGACCTGCCTGACGCTGACCCCCGATGTGGCTCAAGAGGCGATCTCGCGTCAGGCCCAACTGATCGTCGCCCATCATCCGATCATGTTTCGGGCGATCAAGCAGATCACATCCGACACCAGCGAAGGCCGGATGCTGCTCGATCTGATTGCGGCCGGCGTGGCGGTTTACAGTCCGCACACGTCGTATGACAGTGCCAAGACCGGCATCAATCAACAACTGGCCGAGTTACTCGATCTGACAGACGTCGAGCCCCTGCGACGATTTCGAGACCGTCCCGATTTCAAAATCGTCTGTTTTGTGCCGCAGTCGCACCTCACGGCGGTCCAGGAAGCCATCTGGGCTGTCGGGGCCGGGACGATCGGCGAATATGTCCGCTGCAGTTTCGTCGTGGACGGGGTTGGGACCTTTCACGGGTCGGCGAATTCTCGTCCGGCCATCGGGCAGGCCCAGCAATTCGAAAGTGTGGCCGAGGCCCGGGTCGAGATTCTGTGCCCGCAACGCCTGCTGCCCGCGGCCCTGCGCAGTCTGAAGTCGGCACACCCGTATGAAGAGCCCGCCTGCGATGTCTATCCGCTCGAACCACGTGAGTCGACACTGGGGTCAGGCCGGATGGGCGTCTGGAATCCCCACGGCACGACGGCACCGGCGTCGTTGAGTGACTTCCTGGCGTTGACGAAATCGCGACTGGGCTTGCCGGTCTTACCTTTCGTCGGAGACCCTGCCCGACCGGTGCAGCGGGTGGCGATCGCCTGCGGGGCCGGTGGTGAATTCCTGTCGACCGCCATCCAGCGAGGTTGCGATGTGCTGCTGACCGGCGAGGCGAGATTCCACGCGGCGCTCGAAGCCCGCACGGCGGGAATTGGGCTCGTGCTGGCCGGTCACTACGCCACCGAGCGTCCGGCCATGGAACGCATGGCCTCCCTCCTCGCAGGCGAGTTCCCCGACCTGCGCGTCTGGGCCAGCGAACTTGAACGCGATCCGATACAATGGAGTTGAAGTACAGGCACAGCCTGGAATTCACGACCGCACCCCTAATGTGCCGTCTGCAGGAAGTCCGTGTCTGAACGATTTGAGGAGTTGTTTGATGCAGCGGCCGTCTGGTTCGACAATTACACTTCGCGCTTTGCGCTTGCAGTGCCCCCGATGCGGTGGTGCTCCGATGTTTCGCGGGCTGTTTCAAATGCACGAACGCTGCGCCCACTGTCAGTTGAAGTTCGAGCGCGAACCGGGTTATTTCCTGGGGTCGATCTACATCAATTACGGATTAGCCGCGTTGATCATTACGGTGGCCTGGATCACTCTGCGCTTCGGCTACAAAGTTGACGCCAAACTGCTGCTGCCGGCGTTCATGGTGTTTCTGGTCGTGTTTCAGACGCTGTTCTTTCGCTATGCCCGGGCGTTGTGGCTGGCGATGGACTGCCGGATCGACCCCTCGCTGTACGCCGATGTTCCTGAACCGCAAGCCGAGCCGACCGATGTTGCCCCCTGAAACCATCAACGTCTACCTGGCGAAGAACTTGCTGGAAGCCGAGTTCCTGCACAATCTGCTCGCCGATGCTGGAATTGAGGCCTTCGTCATCGGCGGCGCCACGGCCCTGCTGGCCGAGGTGATTCCACTGGCGGCCCGCGCTCCGTGTCTCTGGGTCCGGCAAGCGGACGCCGAACAGGCCCGCGCAATTCTGGCCGACTACGAACGTCGTCAGAAAGCGGCTCATCCCGACACCGATCCCGCAGCGACCTGGAAGTGTGCCGCCTGCGGAGAACTGGTCGATGAAGAGTTCGACCTCTGCTGGAACTGCCAGAACCCGCGCCGGCCGTACTGACGCGGCACGTTACCCAGGTTTGGCCGCGTGCCGAGCCTGCCGCGGTGGCAACGAGCGGGCGGATGCCGCCTGCTCGGGCACGGCTTCCAGCCGACTGAGGTACGGACGCAAAAATTCAGGACGGTCGCTGCGTCCACAACGACGGTAGTCATTCCAGATGGCACTGGCGACAGCCAGTTCATCGGCCTGCGCCTGCTCCACCAGAAACCTGAACAACAACTCAGCCAGCCGCTTCAAGGCGATGCCGTTGGTGCGACCACTCGCCTGGTAGACCCAATCGCTGAATTGCAGGAACCCCGCGTAGGGCGAGCCAGTCCCCCACAACAGCGGCGTCGACTCGACAAAGTTCCCGCTGTTGGCCACCAGGTCCCAGTAGCGTGCGAATCGGCGCAGACGCTGCAGCATGGCGTAGTCGATGAGTCGTGTCTGCAGAATTTCATAGGGTGGGGCTGGACTGTACACCATGCCCCACTCGGCATCATGCCGAATGATCGGCGTGCCCCGCAGACGCTTCAGGATCCCGACCTGTATTTCCTGAGGCCGCAGATCGACCAGCCGGTCGAACCCCTGACCAAAACTCTCAGCCGATTCGCCCGGCAGTCCAATGATCAAGTCGGCATGCACATGCACGCCGGTCTCGCGACGCAGCCAGTTCAGATTCTCGGCCACTTTGGCATTATCTTGCCGACGGCTGATGAGTTCGGCGACGTCGGTGTTGAACGTCTGAATTCCCACTTCGAATTGCAGCGACCCCGGAGGAAACCGCACGATCAAATCGCGCAGCGCTTCGGGCAGGCGATCGGGAATCATTTCGAAATGCAGAAACAGGTCAGGCGTAAATCGGTCGAGAAAGAACTCCAGAATCGCCCGCCCGACTTTCAGGTTCAGGTTGAACGTGCGGTCGACGAATTTGAACTGCCGTACGCCCCGCTGCAGCAGTCGATCCATGGATTCCAGGAATTCATCGAGAGCCGCTTGACGAACCGGAATCTCGAGCGCCGACAGGCAGAACTCACACTCGAACGGACACCCGCGCGAGGCTTCAACATAGATGACGCGGTGCGAGATATCGGTCGCCGAGTACAGATCGTAGGGTAACCGCAGATCACTGAACTGCGGCAACGCGGCAGGAATGATTTTGTCGCGGGCCAGATCAAAGGCCGGCTGAACCGTCAGCTGTGACGCATCAACCTCGGCCGCCAAAGGTGACCCTTCGAGGAGCGCGGCACAGACCTGGCGAAAGGTGACGTCGGCTTCGCCGGTCACCACGTAATTGGCCAGGCGGACGATCTCCTGCTGTTCGGTTTCGTAGCTGACCTCGGGCCCGCCCAGAACGACGGTGATTTCTGGCCGAACGCGTTTGAGTTCGCCCACCAGTCGAGTCGTTTCGGTGACGTTCCAGATGTAGACCCCCAGACCGAGGATCCGTGGCTGGCGATCGAGAAGGACTTCGAGGATGTCGACCGTCCGCTGGCTGATATCGAACTCCAGGATCTCGGCACGGTCACGCAACAGCCCCAGATTGGCGTGCAGATACCGCAGGCCAAACGAGGCGTGAGCGTACTTCGCGTTGAGCGTACACAGGACGATGTCAGACATGGTCCCAGCATAAATCCTTTCAGGACCTGGCAACAGCGTGAGGTTTACCGATCTTCGGTCACACATTCAGACATTCATCCAGAACTGGGGCGTGTCCCGGAGAAAGTCACTTACCCGAGGCACGCCCCGACAAGTCGTCGCCGACTCAGCGCCAAAGCCGCCCGAATTGTGCGCTACCTCTGGGACCCTGAGAAATTCCGCACGACCGAACCTGTTGTGCACCGGTGAGTGCGGTCGCGCTGGCTGATCAACAGCGATCGCAGGCTGCGGTTGTCCATGCCGTGGCCACTGAGCCGTCGTCCCTCGCAGTTGTCAGGCCTCAAGGCATCGGCCTACAATTTAGCCGACGCTGTCTAATTCCAAGACGGCCGGCATTCAGGATCGTGGCATGCCTCAATTCGAGTTTTCGCGGTGGGATGGTTCGCAGGACTTCTCTCCGCAGTCCGCCGACAAGGTCTTCGACCAGCTTTCGGAATATCTGCTCGACTACGGCGACGAAGTGTTGCCCATGCTCTCGCAACTGGAAGACGAGAACCCCGATCTCCTCGAAAAACTGATTAAACAAGGCTATATCGAGAAAGACGCCGAGGGGCGATTCCAGGTGACTCCCCGGGGCATCAAACGCATCGAATCGCGGGCACTCGACGAACTGTTCCAGGTCACCGCCCGCGACAAACTCGGCATACACGAGATCGATCAGCGGGGCGTCGGCCAAACGGTTCACGAGGACTGCAAGCCCTACGAATATGGCGATCCCGTCGCGAACCTGAACATGCACGAGACTCTGCGGAATGCACTGCATCGCCAGGGGGGCGGTTCGCCCATTCAGATTGAAGAAGACGACCTGGTCGTCCACAACACCGAATACCAGACGAGTTGTGCCACGGTCGTACTGATCGACATGTCGGGCAGTATGACCCGGTATGGCAAGTACGGGCAGGCCAAACGGGTCGCGTTGAGCCTGTCGTCGCTCGTCCGCGGCAAGTTTCCCGGAGACTTTCTGCAGTTTGTGGGGTTTTACACCTACGCCAGTCCGTTGTCTGAGCGCGAGTTGCTGTACTCGGCTCCGAAGGAAGTGTCGATTTTCGACTCGCGGGTGCACATGCGGGTGAATCTCGACCAACCCCCCGGTTTTGTGCCCGAGCATTTCACGAATATCCAGGCCGGTTTGCAGTTTGCCCGGCGGGTGTTGCGGCGACATCCCGGTAAGAATCGACAGATCATCACGATCACGGATGGCGAACCCACGGCACACGTCGAGGGGCGTGAGATCGTGCTGATCTATCCGCCGTCGCAGAAGACGGCCGCTCTGACGTTGCAGGAAGTGCGTCGCTGTGCGAATGACGGCATCCAGATGTCGAGCTTCGCGTTGATCGAGGATTATTTCTACCTGGGCCTCGTCAACTTCGTCGAACAGATGGCCGCCGTGTCGGGTGGAGTCGCCGCCTTCTGCAATGCGTCGGATCTGGGCAACATGGTCATCGACAGCTTCACTAAAGGCCGGCGCAAACGCCGGAGGATTGGCTGAACCGGGATCGAGTGTCTGCAACGACGTTTTCGTAGCTGATCGGTTTTGTTGCAGCCGGCACCCTCTTGTCGCCGACCGTTTGAACGTCCCCAATGGCGATCTTGCCGGCAGACTTGACCCAGCGAGCTGCCGGGTTTATCCCGGCAGTATCAGCGC
>JAFEBR010000319.1 GCA_018242565.1 Planctomycetota bacterium
AACTGCTGCTGCGGCAGCGGTATATCGACTTGATTTATAACGAAGGGGTCCTGGCGCGCATGCTGCAGCGCGGCAAGATCATCGACTCGATTCGCTCGACTCTGCGTGACCGCGGGTTCGTCGAGGCCGAGACCCCGGTGCTGCATTCAATTGCCGGCGGGGCGGCGGCCCGGCCGTTCATCACCCATCACAACGCCCTCGACATGCAGTTGTACCTGCGGATTGCGCTGGAACTGCATTTGAAGCGGTTGATGGTGGGGGGGATTGAGCGGGTGTACGAAATCGGACGCGTCTTCCGGAATGAAGGGGTCGACAGCACCCACAATCCGGAATTCACGATGATCGAACTGTACCAGGCGTACGGGAATTACGAGTCGATGATGGATCTGACGGAAGCCATTTTCGTCAACGCGATCCATGCTCTGGATGGAAAATTGCAGCGTCCCTGGGGCGATCAGACCGTGGATTACACGCCCCCCTGGCCGCGCCGGAAATACGCTGACCTGTTTCGTGAGCATGCCGGTTGCGACATTCACGACACGGCGGCTGTGGCCGAAGTGGCCCGTAAGCATCGGATCCCCACGGCGGGAAAGCATCCGGACGTCATCGTCAACGACGTGTTCGAAGAAACGGTCGAGCGGCATCTGCATGGTCCGGTGTTTGTAATCGATTATCCGGCGGCGATGTGCCCGCTCACGAAGCGCAAGCAGGGGCATCCGGAAATCGCCGAGCGGTTCGAGATGTTCATTCACGGATTGGAACTCGCCAACGCCTACACCGAATTGAACGATCCGCGGTTGCAGGAAGAACTGTTTGCAACGCAACTGGCCGGGCTGCCCGAAGAAGACAGCATGGCGAAAATGGATCACGATTTTGTGCGGGCGCTGAAAGTCGGGATGCCGCCGGCCGGTGGGCTGGGGATCGGCATCGACCGGCTGGTGATGCTGTTGACGAACAGCCACAGCATTCGGGATGTGATTTACTTTCCGCTGTTGCGGCATGAAAAGGCCGGCAGCGCCGGCGAAGGGGCCGACGAAGCACCGCAGGCGTAACGCCGGGACCGGAGCCGGTCGGATTTCAATGTGTTCAAGGATGACCACATGCAACACGAATCAGAAACTCGAAATACAATCTGGGGCGTCATGGTCGGGGTGGCGTGCGCCGCTCTGCTGATGTTCTACGTCATTCACAGCGGGGCCCTGGCCGGGGGCAGCCGCTCATGTCGCACCTGTCGTGACCCCGGCGGCGCGGCGCCGAACTGGCGTTCGGCCGGGTCGACATCGCAGCCGGGGCGTTGAGCCCCGGCGAGCCCGCCCGAGTATGTCTCGGCGTCTGGCCAGGAATGCGAAATTGCCCGGAATTTCCGGCTGTTTTCGCTCTCTACACAAAACCGACTTTCTGGTAAGACTTCGCGCAGTATTCCGTCATTTCCGCCAAGGATTCGGCCTATGTATAAGTTCCTGCTCTGCACCCGCTACCTCCGCACGCGGTACATCGCGCTGGCGAGCATCATCAGTGTGATGCTTGGTGTCGCGACCATGATCGTCGTGAACAGTGTCATGGCCGGCTTCAGCCATGAAATGCGGTCGCGAATTCATGAGATTCTCGCGGATATGGTGCTGGAAGCCATGAGCATGGATGGCAACCAGGATCCGGACTGGCAGATGGAAAAGATCCGCGAAGTCGCCGGTCAATACATCGAGGACATGAGCCCCACCGTGGAGGTGTATGGGCTGCTGACGTTCCGCTACGGCGGTCAGTACATTCCCCGTCCCGTGACGCTGATCGGGATTGAGCCGGCCAGCAAGAACCGGGTGGGTGACCTGGCGATCCATCTCGAGAACTACAAACCGACGAAAGACGACAACGGGAATATCGTCCGGCCGGCGGAGTATGCCCTGGACCATGACCCGGGCTGGGATCTGCCAGCGACGTTCATGGAGTCGCGTCGCCTGCGAGCAATGGAACGGCAGGCCATGCGGAACCACGACGAAGACGACGATGGGGCGCAAGCGGACGGGCATGGTGAACAGGCCGATGACGCGTTGCTCGAAAAACTGGGGCAGACCGCGACCGACGACAAAGGGAAGGAAGAAGCGCTGGGCGCGCTGATGAAGGCCCGCTTGTACGTGGGCGCGCAGCTCATCAGTTTTCCGTTCCCCGATAAAAACGAGAAGAAGACCCGTACCGTCTGGATGTGCCAGCCGGGGGATGACGTCATGATCAGCACGGTGAGCGCCGGCAAGTCGCCTGAACCTCGCAGCTTTCACGCGACGATCGTGGACGTATTCAAAAGCGGGATGAGCGAGTACGACTCGAATCTCGTGTTCATGAACCTGGATGAACTGCAGCGGATCCGCGGGATGATTGATCCCCCCGACGATCCAGAGCGGGGCGTGCGGTCGATCACCTCGATTCAGATCAAGCTCAAGGATTTCAAAGACGCCAAGATCGTGGCGGACCGGTTGCAGGCGGCGTTTCCGCCCGGGTTTTACACGGTGCGCACCTGGGAACAGAAGCAGGGGCCGCTGCTCGCGGCGGTTGATGTGGAATCGACGATTCTGAACGTGCTGCTGTTCATGATCATCGCGGTGGCCGGCTTCGGCATCCTGGCGATCTTCTTCATGATCGTGGTCGAAAAGACCCGCGACATCGGCATTCTAAAATCCCTGGGTGCCAGTTCCCAGGGAGTGATGTCGATCTTCGTTTCGTATGGCCTGTCGCTGGGGATGGTGGGCAGCGGCGTGGGGGTCGTCGTGGGACTGCTGTTCGTGCGCTATATCAACGAGATTGAACGGGCGCTGACGTACATTACCGGCCGCAAGGTCTTTGATGAAACGATTTACTATTTCCCCAGCATTCCGACCCGTGTCGATGCCTTCACTGTGTTATGGGTCGCTTCGGGCGCCATCCTGATTGCGATCATGGCCAGTATTTTGCCGGCGCGGCGGGCGGCACTGTTGCATCCGGTGCAGGCTCTGCGTCACGAATAATTCTCGCGAATCGCCATCGGCACTGAAAACGAATTCACAATCGGATATCAACTCCGGGAACTGATCACATGGTCGACACCATCATGATGCCGCAAACGCATATTGCCGCCATCGCCGTCGAAAAGGCGTATCGTAAAGGGGAACACAAAGTCCCCGTGCTTCTGGGCGTTGATATTGAAGTCCGCCGAGGGGAATTCGTGTCGATTATCGGCCAGTCGGGATCGGGTAAGAGCACCCTGCTGCATCTCCTGGGGTTGCTCGACGGACCCGATGTGGGCGAAGTCAAGCTGTATGGCGAGCGAATCGATGATTTGCCGCAGCATTCGCGTGACGAATTGCGGAATCGGGTGTTCGGCTTCATTTTCCAGTTTTACCATCTGCTTCCCGAACTCACGGTGATGGAAAACGTACTGACGCCGCTCATGATCCGGCATTCAGCCTGGTCGTACTGGAAGAGCCGCAAAGCATTTCAGGAACAGGCCCGTGAGTTGCTCGACCGGGTCGGGTTAGGACATCGGCTTGGTCATAAGCCCACCGAATTGTCGGGGGGAGAAATGCAGCGTGCGGCTATTGCCCGGGCCTTGATGGGCAATCCCGAGGTGCTGCTGGCGGATGAGCCCACCGGAAATCTCGATTCCGAGACCGGGGCCGAGATCATGGATCTGTTACGCAACTTGAACGGTCGAAACGACTTGACTATCATCATGGTGACTCATGATGAGTCGATCGCCCAACAGGCTCACCGCACCGTGCGGTTGGCGGAAGGGCGTCTCGAAGCCTGGGTCGAGGCGGCCTAGGTTCTGTGACAGAACCCGTCCTGGGGGCGGCACGGCATTCACCCGCCTGACAGGCGGATGACCTCCGATTCGACAGTTTTGCGGCCTGCGGCGCGATGTACGGTATGGCGGTTGCCGACCTGGAATCATCCGCGGCGGGATTACTCGACTGCGAAATCGCAGTGTCGGGTGGCGGGCCGGTTTTCCCCTGAAGCCGTTGCTGCGAACCTGGAAGGCGTTGCCAGCCTCTTACCTGTCCTTCTTCAACCCGAATCCCTCTTCGATAACCGAGTTTTCATGTCCAAAGTCTTCATCTCCGGCAAGTTGGTCGACAAGGAACAGGCCACTATCAGTGTTTTCGATCACGGTTTCCTGTATGGAGATGGGGTGTTCGAAGGCATTCGCGTCTATGGCAGCAAGGTGTTCCTGCTGGAAGAGCACATTGACCGGCTGTATGAAGGGGCTAAGGCCATTCGCCTGGAAATTCCCATGGCCAAGGCCGACCTGATTGCGGCGACCCGCCAGACGGTGGCCGCGAACGAACTCGTCGATGGTTACGTCCGCCTGGTCATTTCCCGCGGGGCGGGTTACCTGGGGCTCGATCCGCGCAAGACGTCGAATCCGCAGGTCATCATTATCGCCGACACGATCACGCTCTACCCTCCGGAAACCTACCAGAACGGGTTGAAGCTGATCACGGCCAGTACGATTCGGAATCATCCGCAGGCCGTCAGTGCGCGGGTCAAGTCGCTCAACTACCTCAACAACATCATGGCGAAGATTGAAGGGGCCGATGCCGGTTGCGTTGAGGCGCTGATGCTCAACCACAAAGGGGAAGTCGCGGAGTGTACCGGCGACAATATTTTCATCGTGTCGCGTGGTGTGCTGAAGACTCCCTCGGTCGACGCCGGGATCCTGGAAGGGATTACCCGCAACGCCGTGATTCGCCTGGCACGCGAGGCCAAGGTGCCGGTCGCCGAGACGACGCTGTTGCGGCATGACATTTATGTCGCCGACGAGTGCTTCCTGACAGGGACGGCTGCCGAGGTGGTGCCAGTGACCAGTCTCGATGGTCGTCTGATCGGTGACGGCAAGCCTGGCCCCATCACCCGCGATCTGCTTGAGCGCTTCCGCAAACTGACGCGGGGTTAGCCGAACGCCCCCGGTGTCGATGTGCTGTGCCCTCGTGCGGTGGGCGGTGCCGCACACCACGGCAGACGACCGGAGTGCCTCACGGCCATGAAGAGCGCGGCACGGGTTTCGAGTGCGGGGGCTGGCTGCCGGCGCGTACGCTGGCCGGCGGCCGTTCGTCAGTCGTTATGCAGTTTTCGCAAACGGCCGCTGGTTCGCAGAATGAGCTGGATGCGCTCGAACTCGTCGAGCCAGTCCTGGGTGACGGCGGCCAGCAGCGATTGTGTCTCGGGGACTAAGCCGGTCGGGCAGACCTGCCCGAACTCGTCGGCGACCATCTTGCGATATTTCGACAACGTCCGATCGCCATAGAATCCGACCTGGTAGTTGTCCTCGCTCAAGAACAGGACGGCGGGCACGCGTGCGCCGCCACAGACCGACAGTCGCTCGGCCAGATCTGGGTGCACATCACGGTCGTAAAACCGCAGGTGAATGCGCGGTGAGCCGATGGCGAAGTGGGAAAAGATCGGGCACTGGTTCACACAATCGCCACACCAGGCGCCGGCCAGGCACAAGACCTTCATGTCGCGTGTGAAACTGGCGAGCAGGGCGCGCTGGGGGTCGGTCAGCACGACTTGTTCGTGGACCATTTCCCAGCGGCGGCGCTGTTCGGGCGTGCCATGCTTGGCCAGGAATTCATGGTATTCCAGGCCGGCGTCGAATTTCTTCGCGTAGTCGAGCATGATGTGATTTCGCGTCGGGCTTAACGTCGGGCAGCGGGATGCTTCAATGAGAGCCAGGCACCATTCTGCTGGCTGCTGGCGACGCACTGCTGAATGAAGTGCATGCCATCGACACCGTCGGCAACGTTGGGGTAAACCGTTTCCGTCGCCGAGAAAGCCTCGCCGGTCGCCCGTTTCACGATGTCGTCGTACGCACCGCGGTAAATGTTAGCAAACGCTTCGAAAAACGCTTCGGGGTGTCCGGAGGGGAGTCGGCACGCCGCCCGTCCCGCGTCGTTCATGTGGGGCGCGTTGGGGTCACGCGTGTACATGGCGTGCGGATGTCCGTTGCGTCGCACGATCATGACGTTGGGTTCTTCCTGTCGCCAGGAGAGAGCGCCTTTCGTGCCGTCGACTTCAATGAACAGGTCGTTTTCGCGGCCATGCGAAATCTGGCTGGCGGTCACGGTCCCCAGGGCACCATTCTGGAAGCGGATTACGGCGTGGCCGTAATCGTCTAACTGTCGACCCGGTTCAAAAATCTTCAGGTTGCACGAGATCTCGGCCGGAATCAATCCGGTCATGAAGCGGGCCAGGTTGTAGGCGTGGGTGGCGATATCGCCGAAGCAGCCTGCGGCGCCCGATTTTCCCGGGTCGGTACGCCAGGCGGCCTGTTTCTGGCCTTCGGCTTCCAGTCGCGAACGCAACCAGCCCTGAATGTAGTTCGAGCGGACGGCCTGAATTTCGCCCAGTTCGCCTTCCAGGATCATCTGGCGGGCCTGCCGGACCAGGGGATAACCGGTGTAGTTATGGGTGACGGCGAAGACGCAGCCGGATTTCTTGACCAGTTCCAGCAGTTCTTCGGCCTGCTTGAGATCGAGGGTCATCGGCTTATCGCAGACGACGTTGAATCCCCCTTCCAAGGCGGCTTTCGCAATGGGGAAGTGGGTGTGATTGGGGGTCGCGACCGTGACGAAGTCGATGCGTTTGTCGGCTGGGAGGGCTTTTTCGGCGGCGATCAACTCGGTGACCGAACCGTAGGCCCGGTCGGCGGGGATGTCGTAATCGGGAGCCGACGCCTTGGCTTTGGCAGGATCTGACGACAAGGCCCCCGCCACCAGGGCGGCCCGGTTATCGAGGACGGCCGCCGTGGCATGAACGCGACCAATAAAAGAGCCCTGTCCGCCCCCGACCAGCGCCATCCGTAATTTTCGATTCAATTTGCCATTGGTCGCCATGTTTTCTCACTCCTCAATGCAGAAATCCAGGAACGCACCGAGAATACAGGTGGCGTTGGGCAAACACAACTGAATCGTGACGGGACGGGAAACAGGCCGAAAGTCGCCAGATAACGGCTGGATACAGGGGGGCGCCAATGGTAAAATATGTCAGGTTGGTCATGCCCGCGGTTGGCAGTTTTCGCCGCATCCCCTCTCACTTCTGCTGAACGACCGAAAATATGTCTACGACATTCGCCGTCGGAATCGACCTCGGTACGACCTACTCCTGCATCGCCTACTTGAATGAGCAAGGCGAGCCTGTCTCGATCCCCAATCAGGAAGGGGAAATTTCGACGCCGTCGGTCGTCATGTTCGACAAGAACGACGTCGTCGTGGGAACCGAGGCCCTGCGTAACGCCATCCTCAACCCGCTGCACGTCGTGCAGAACTCGAAACGGTGGATGGGGGACCCCAAGAAAAAGTGGACGATCGACGGCAAGACCTACACCCCGTCGGACATCGCCACTGCCATTCTGAAAAAACTGGTGGGCGATGCCCAGCGGCAGATTGGTGTTATCGATCGCGCCGTGATTACGGTTCCCGCCCAGTTCAGTGAAGCCCAGCGACTGGCCACAGTTGCCGCCGGCAAAGCCGCGGGGCTGAAGGAAGTCAACATCATCAACGAGCCGGTCGCGGCAGCGCTGTGCTACGTGCTGGGGGCCGAAGGGCTCTGGTTTTCGGAGTTAGCCTCTGAGCAGCGCGTGCTGGTGTATGACCTGGGGGGCGGGACATTTGACCTGTCGCTGGTCACGTATGCCAAAGATCGCGTGCGGGTGGTGGCCAGCACGGGTGACCTGCATCTGGGTGGCATCGACTGGAATCAGTGTCTGCTGAATGCGGTTGCCGAACAGTTCGCCCGCGAATTTGGCGATGACCCGCGCCGCGACCCCGAATCGCTGCAGCAGCTGGCCTGGGAAGTTGAACAATGTAAACGGAGCCTGACCGTCCGGTCGAAGGCCGCCTTGATTTGCCAGCACGGGGGCAAGCGCAAGACCTACCAGATTGAGCGGGATCAGTTCAACCAGTTGACTCAGCACCTGGTGAAACGCACGGAAGAAATTACCCGCAAGCTGATCGATCAGCACCGGACGGGGACATCGCACCTCGACCTGACCGTCTTGAGCGCCGGTGGTTCGTCCCGCATGCCGATGATCGAAGACATGCTGCGAAACCTGCGGGGCACGACGCACAGCAAGGCGTTGTCGCCTGATCAGTCGATCGCCCACGGGGCCGCCTACTACGCCGGGATGCTGCTGACCAACAGCGAGTTCGTGCATTCGATCATCGAACCCACGGCGGCGGCCCGCCTGGCGAAGATGAAACAGCAGAGCGTCAACGCGCGGGACCTGGGCATTCTGGTCCGCGATGTCAAATCGAACACGCGGGTTCCGTTCTACCTGATTCCGGCGAATACCCCGTTGCCTGCTTCGGTCACCAAGGTGTTCGGCACGGTGGTTCCGAATCAGAAGCGGGTCAATCTGTATATCGTCGAAAGCGGTGCGGGGACCGACAAACCGTATTCCGAACTGGGGAATTGTTCGATCGAGGAATTGCCTCCGAATCTGCCGGCGGAATCGAAGATCGCGGTGACGATCAGTTACGATGCGAGTGCCCGGGTCGAAATCTCGGCGAAAGATCTGGCCAGTGGCCGAATGGCCCGCACCCAGTTATTGCGTGGCGTGGCACCTTTCGAAAAGACCGAAGACCCGACCGAAGGGGCCTTGATGACCACGGTCGACGAACAGCACATTCGTCGAGCACGCTCGGCGGGATTGTCCGGGGTAGCCGTCAGCCTGAAGCCCGAATCGGCCGCCGCTCCCCGACCGGTGCCCCCGCTGCCCACGGCACGTCCGGCGGCACCTCCCGCGCAGTCGGCGGCGAAACCCGTACCCGCGGTGCCGACCGCGACGGCTCCCAAGCCCGCGCCAGAGTCGTATTCAATTGATCTGCGAAACACGGTGCCTGAGATTCGTCCTGAACCGGCGGCCGCCGTGGCGGTGGCTTTGTGTGAAGAATGCGATGGCGTGCTGAACGCCCAGGGGCAATGTCCCCGTTGTCAGGCCCGCAGCAGCGGTCCCCCGAAGCCCCCCTCCGCAGTGCCACCCAAGGTGCCGGCGGTCAAGCCGGTTGTGCCGGTCAAAGCCGGGAGCAAGTCCGCCTCGCTTTCGGTCAAGCCGGTGCCGACCGCTTCGGGGTCGGTTCCCGTCGTTCGCAAACCGGAATCGAATGAGATCATGGAATTGCCCCGCAAGAAACCGGCCGGCAATCCGCCGAAACGACCGGCGCCCCCGGCGAAGCCGCAGACGTCACATGACCCCGGCGAAGAAGAATTCTGGAATTTCGCCCGGCAATGAAGATCGACCGGATTGAACTGTTTCATGTGGCGATGCCCTTGATCTACCCCTGGCGAACGGCCTACGGGGAAGATGCGGCCTGTCACAGCGTGCTGTGTCGCCTGAGCAGTGGCTCGTACTGCGGATGGGGGGAAAGTGCCCCGTTCGCCGCCCCGTGTTACAGCCCCGAATGGGCGGGCGGTGTCTTCGCCGTGGCTCGCGACTGGCTGGCCCCGCGTCTGCTCGGTCGCGACATCGCGAGTGGTGCGGACCTGCAGAGTCTGCTGGCCATCTATAAAGGGAATCCGTTTGCCAAGGCGGTTCTCGACACAGCGTGGTGGCATCTCGAGTCTCGCATCCAGGGTCGGCCGTTGCATCAGTTGCTGGGGGCCACCCGTGACCAGGTGCCGGTTGGGGCCGACTTCGGGGTGATGGACGACGTGGGCGATTTGCTGGTGGCCATTGCCGGTGCCGTCGAACGCGGATTTCCGCGAATCAAACTGAAGTACCGACCGGGGTGGGACGAAACCATGCTGGCCGCCGTCCGGCGGGAGTTTCCGACGCCGACGTTTCACATCGACTGCAATAGTGGCTTTCGCCTGGTTGATCTGCCGATGTTCCAGCGACTCGATCAATATCGGCTGGCGATGATTGAACAACCGCTCGCGCACGACGATCTGTATGAACACGCGTGTCTGCAGAAGTCGATCGCGACCCCGGTGTGTCTGGATGAAAGCGTGTCGCACCCGCGTCACGCCGAGCAGGCACTGGCGTTATCCGCCTGCCGGATCGTCAACGTGAAGCCGGGACGCGTGGGAGGACTGACCAACGCCGTGGCCATTCATGACCTGTGTCAGCAGGCCGCGATTCCGTGTTGGGTGGGTGGCATGCTGGAGAGTGCGACCGGAGCCGGGATCTGTACGGCCCTCGCGATGCTCGACAACTTCACGTACCCGGCGGATATTTTTCCGAGTTCCCGGTTTTACCACGAAGATCTGGCCGAGCGACCGCTGGAACTTGTGTCGCTGCGCGACGGGACTCCGGCCGTGGCGGCGTTCGCCGACATCCCCGAACCCGACCCGGTGCGTCTGGCACGCCTGTGTGTCGAACAGTGTACGATCGGCTGAGCGGCGCTGTGTGCGCTTCGCGGGCCCGGCTTCTCTGCCAACCGCTCTGTTTACTTCGCCACGCGGGTCACTGGCTTGTGGGGATTCCTGCTTTTCGGTAGCCCCCAAGCACTGCGGCGGGCGGGGCGAAATCGTCGACATTGACGGGGGCAGAGTCACTTCCTTTAAAAGTTCCTGGCATCTGGACATTGGCTAGAGGAAACGGGCTCACTTGGGTGCCGTCTTGATCCCTACTGGAGATTGCGGCAGCGACACAGGGGGGGGCAATGTCGCCGGCTGACGATTGGCTTGACCGCAGGTCGACAGGAGTCCGTTCAGGTCGGTTCGTCCAAAACCGAAAACACTTCGGCGACAGTGACTGAGAAACCCGGGACGACGCTGCCACCGGTGAGCGTTTGAGTGCCGGCGAGCACTACCGATTTTTCGGCTGAGTCGAATACGCGTATCGTGCGGGTGGGCAGATCAACGTACCAGACGAGTTCAATACCCACGCCAAAATAGTCGGCCAGCTTGCGTGTCATCTCGCGTTCGGTGTTGCTCCGACTGAGAACTTCTACGGCCAGATTGGGCACGAGACCGGGAATCGGTTCGCGTGGGGGTTTTCCGTTCGGAAGTCGCGATTTCGAGATGAACGAGATGTCTGGAATTCGTACCAGTCCCGGCGCCAGCCGCAACATGCCGCCTTCGCCGGCGACGATCCCGAGTTTCCGTGGGCCCACGAAGTTCTGGAGCAGGGTGATCAGAATCACCGCCAGCATGGTTTCTTCATAACCCGGCGCCTTCTCTACGAGAACACCGTCAACCAGTTCGCATAATCGCTTTTCCTCGCGATGCACTCGCAGGACGTCGTCGACTGTTGCTGTGCCGGGAAGCGGGTCCATCCGGACCCGACTGGCTGGCATTGGCCCAAAATGCTCCACAAGGTCCGCTAACGTCCAGACGGATTCGCGTTCGCGAATGGTTGCCACGAAATGCTCCCTAAGAGCTCAAGAAATCGCTCTGATTCTGTACATTCGATTCTAGCCTCGAGCCACACGGATAGCACTGACAAGGAGACGACGAATCGATGTTCGAGAGTTTGCCAGTCTGCGATGTGCCATCTTTCAGGGGTGAGGCGCAGGGTGGCCACCCGCGAGCCTAATTTTGGTTGGGATACTGAGCCCGCAAAAACAATCCACCTGGTGCGGTGGGCATTCGGGGATGTGGGGCGGGATTGAATTGAGATTCACTCCTGCCAGGGGAGTCGAGCCCTCGCTTGCTTGTTGCGGTATGCCCGCTGTTCGCGAACTTGTCTCGTCTCGGGCATACTGCAGGGCGATTCTGGCGTTTGGTGCCTGTAGAAACCGAATTCATGACGAGATTTCTGCGGTTTTCTACTTGCGAGAGGTTGGTGCGGCACCAGATAGTAGGGTAAGCCGATTCCGGCTCGGGATGCCGAAATGGACCTGGTTTTCGGGCCATTGACGATCGGTCCGGGACGGAATCGATGATTCTTGACGGTCTTAATCTGCAGATAAGGTGTCGTGGGAAAGATGAACAACTGGATTCGCGCGGGAAAAACCTGCTGTTTGGCAATGGCGTTCGTCCTCCTCTCTCGCGTGACGGCCAGTGCCGAGGGACCGCCGAAGTGGGACATTGAAAACCCGCCGGGGCCCACCAGCGAGCAAAAAATCGTCGTGCAGCAGGGGACCTGGATCAGTGTCGATGTCAGCCCCGACGGCAGCACCATCATTTTTGATTTGCTGGGCGATCTGTATTCGATGCCCGTCGGCGGTGCCGATGGAACCAATGGCGTTTCCCCCACGAAGCTCACCTCCGGCATGGCCTGGGACATGCAGCCCCGCTTCAGTCCGGACGGTCAATGGATTTGTTTCACCAGTGACCGCGTCGGCAAGAGCGACAAGGCGGGGGACAATATCTGGATCATGCGCAAGGATGGCACTGATCTGCGCCAGGTCACGAATGAAACCTTTCGCCTGTTGAACAATCCATCCTGGTCACCCGACGGCAATTATCTGGTCGCCCGCAAGCACTTCACGGGCCGCCGGTCTTTGGGATCGGGCGAAATCTGGATGTATCACCGCGCGGCCGCGGAAGCCAACGCCATGGAAGGGGTGCAACTCACGAAACGCCCGACCGAACAAAAAGACGTCAACGAGCCCATCTTCTCGAAAGATGGGAAGTACGTTTTTTACTCGCAGGATGTGACGAGCGGCGACAGCTTTGAATACGACAAAGATTCCAATCAGCAGATTTACGCCGTCCGACGTTTGAATCTGCAAACCGGAGAAACCGATTCGTACATCACCGGACCGGGGGGCGCCTGTCGCCCGACGCCGTCACCTGACGGCAAAGAGATCGCCTTTGTCCGTCGCGTGGGCGCCAAAACCGGATTGCACATCCTGGAGATGGAGTCGGGACGCGTGCGGTTGGTCTACGATCAACTCGAACGCGACATGCAGGAGGCGTGGGCCATTCACGGGGTCTACCCGGCTTTCGCCTGGATGCCGAATGGTCAGGAAATTGTCGCCTGGGCCAAAGGCCAGATTCGACGCATCAAAGTCGCGGATGGCTCGGCCACCGTCATTCCGTTTCACATCGCCGATACCCGCAAGATCTCGCAGGCCGTACGATTCCCCATCGCGGTCGCTCCGGAACAATTCCCGGTCAAGATGCTGCGCTGGGCCCAGGTCTCTCCGACCGGTAAGCAAATGGTGTTTCAAGCGCTCGGTCATCTGTACGTCCGCAACTTACCCGACGGGGTGCCGCAGCGCTTGACGCAGCAACACGATCATTTTGAGTTCTATCCCAGTTACTCGCGCGATGGCAAGTACATCGTCTATTCGACGTGGAACGACCAGTCGCTGGGATCGATTCGCGTGGTCTCGTCGTCCATCGCCGATCAGGAATCGTGGAAAGTCACCTCCAAGCCGGGGCATTATTCTGAACCCGTCTTTTCACCCGATTCCCAGTCGATCGTGTACGTCAAGGAAAGCGGCGGGTTGTTAACGTCTCCCCTCTGGTCGAGGGACCCCGGCATCTATCGGGTGCCGGTGCGGGGTGGCGATCCGGTCCGGATCACCGAACAGGGGGGCAGTCCCCAGTTCGGCAGCGAAAGTGGCCGGGTGTTCTACATTAACGGAAATGGCACAAAGGACGCCGATAATCTCGGGCTCTATTCCGTCGATCTGGAGGGTCGGCAGGTCCAGCACCATCTGCGCAGCAGTTGGGCCACCGACTATCGCCTTTCGCCCGATGGCAAATGGGTGGCGTTTGTCGAGCGATTTAACGTGTACCTGGTGCCGCTGGTCCACTCGGGCCAGACGATTGATGTCGGTCCCAGAACCACTTCGATACCGACAGCCAAGGTGAGTCAGGAAGCGGGTAACGGCATTCATTTTTCGGGGGACAGCCAGCAGATTCACTGGTCCCTGGGGCCGACTCTGTATTCGCTGCCGCTGCAAGC
>JAFEBR010000320.1 GCA_018242565.1 Planctomycetota bacterium
AGCACATTGCTGCATTCGGCCAGTTGCCCGATGAGGTCTCGTCCGGCCGGAGTTTTCAAATTGACCGTCACGCTGTGTTTGTTGCGATTGCAGCACAGGAAGTAAGCGCTTTCGCCGCCGACAAACGGCGGGCCCCACTGTCGGGTATCGTCACCGGTCACGGGGCGTTCGACCTTAATCACTTCAGCCCCCAGGTCTCCCAGCAGCATGGTGCAATAGGGACCCGCCAGGACGCGCGAGAGGTCGAGAACGCGGACGTTTTCCAGCGGTAAGGCCAAGCGCTCAGCTCCCGATTTCAATCAATGGATCAAACACCCTGAATGCAGGCGAGCGACTGACCGGACCTGTCGGTGATCGCGCTAATTGGCCAACTGCCGATATTTGCCAGAGAAATAGACGAGTGGCGCGCCATCGTCCTGGGCGCCGCCGTCGACGATTTCTCCCACGAAGATGTCGTGGTCGCCCCCCGCCAGCACTTCTTTCAGACGGCAGTCGACGAACGCCAGGGCCCCCTCCAAAATCGGTGCCCCGGTGACCGCCGTCTTCCAGCCGAAGCCCGAAAAGTCCTTCGGGCCGGGTGTCGCGAATCGTTTCGAAGCGTCTTCCTGATTCAAGGCCAGAATGTTGATGGCATAGCAGCCATTCTGCTGAATTTCTGCGTGACTGCCCGCGGTTTTCGCCACAGCCACCAGGACCAGGGGGGGATTGAGCGACAACGACGTAACGGCATTGGCGGTGAGGCCGCCTTTGCCTGCGGGGCCATCGGTGGTCACCACGGTGACTCCCGTGGCCCATTTGCCGAATACCTGTTTTTGAACCTTGGAATCGAATGCCATTTTATGGATGTTCCTCGTAGGACCAGGATGAATCGTCGGCATCCTACTTCATCGGTGCCGACTCCTCCAGTTGTTCATAGGCCAGGGCGGGATCGAAATCCTCGTGGGGTGAATTGAGGCCTGGTGTCTCCAGTAACTGTTGCTGCTGGCGATCATACAGATAGAGATCGCGCTCGCCGGCGCCGCGGATACGCTCGGAGACAAAGGCCACAAATCGGCCATCCGGGCTCAATGCGGGGGATTGTTCATGGGCAACCGAATTCAAACCTGGCACCGGGACAAGTTCATGTTGCTGGCAGTCGTACAGGTAAATGTCCTTGCCCCCGCTGCCGCCGGGGCGATCGGAAACGAATGCCAGCCAGCGGCCATCGGCGCTTAAGGCGGGGTTCAATTCGCGGTACGGGCTGTTGACACCCGGCAGGATGATTGGCTTCCCTGTTTGTCGATCGTAGCCGCGAATGTCCGAGAGACCTGCGCCATCCCGGCGATTGGAAACAAAGGCCAGCCAGCGGCCGGTGCCATCAATCGTGACCTCTTGCTCATCGAAGTCTGTATTCAATTCTGGCGTGGGAACCACGGCCCCCGTGGTGGCGGAAAAGACCTGGATGTCCCAGCCCCCCTGGGAATTGGCATGTCCGCGCGAGCAGCAGGCGAGCCATTTTCCGTCACCACTGAGGGCCGGCGCGATGCGGGCACCCTCTTGTGCGTTCAAATCTCCGGCACCTCCGGATTGTTGAGTGACTCGATTCCAGAAGTTGAGTTGTGGGGTGAACCCCCCGACCTGCTTGGAGGCATGGGCACAGAGTCGCCCATCGACCGTGAGGGACGGACGTGAATCGGCCCTTTCGAATTGCGCGGGGACGCTGCCGTTCAGTTCGCCCGTCCGCTCGCCATCGTGCCGATAAAAATAGACATTCGAAAATGCCGGTCGCTCGCGCAGCGATGCGAACGCAATCAACAGGCGGCGACCCTGTCGTCCGGTCTCAGTCCCGGACTCGGCCTGCGTGGCGGTCGCCCGAAAAAAACTCACGGCACAAATCCCGCTGACGATTCCCAACTGCATGAATCGTGACAGCGCGATTGAACCTGTCGCCGCTCCAAGAAGGCTTCGTCTGATTCGGTTTCCGGCAGAGCGAAGTGCATCGGCGTTAATTGGATTCCTCCGGAACTTCCGACATCTTCAGTTGCCGCATCTTGCGATAGAGATTCGAACGGTGCAGTCCAAGCAGTGTGGCTGCATCAGTCATATTTCCCGCAGCGCGTTTGATCGTTCGCCGAATGTACTCACGCTGAAAACGACTGGTGGCCTCGGTCAGTCGCAGATCGACGTCGGGACCGGCGGGGTCGCGGTTGGGGCTCAAGATGAACTCAAGATCCGCCGGTTCCACGCGATCATTGGTGCACAGAAACGACACGCGTTCCATCAGGTTACGCAGTTCCCGCACGTTGCCGGGCCAACTGTGCGACATCAACCGGGCCCGCGCCTCGGGCGAGAGCGCGAGGGGCTTGCGTCGTGCCTGCTGGCCGAAACGTTCCAGAAAATGCTCGGCCAGCGGCAAGATATCATCTGGACGGGCCCGCAGCGGCAATAACTCGAGGGCGACAACGCTCAACCGATAGTACAGGTCTTCACGGAATTTCTTGTTGCGGACTGCCTCGGCCAGATTCACATTGGTGGCCGCAACCACGCGCACGTTGATATGAATCGGCTGTGAGCCCCCCACGCGCGTGATCACTTTCTGCTCGAGCACACGCAGCAGCTTGGCCTGGCCGGCGGCACTCATGTCGCCGATCTCGTCCAGAAACAGCGTGCCCCCTTCCGCGAGTTCGAATTTTCCCTGGTGTGCTTCACGGGCGTCGGTGAAGGCGCCTTTCTCGTGGCCAAAGAGTTCACTTTCGAGGAGCGATTCGGTCACCGCAGCACAATTGACGGCGATAAATGGATTGTCGCGACGTGAGCCTGCGTAGTGCAGAGACTGGGCGACCACCTCTTTGCCGGTTCCGCTCTCGCCGAGAATCAGTACGGGGAGATCGGTGGCCGCCAGTCGGTCGACGGTGCTGCGCAGCGCGACGATGGCGGGACTGTTTCCAATCAGCGTCACGCCCCGAGTGACTTGTTCGGTCAGATGTCGGTGCCGCCGCGCGAGATGTTCGTGCTCACGCGTGTTGGCCAGGGCCGCCGCCGCCTGCACTCCCAGTTCCGTCAAACTCTCTTCGTCATCGGCATTGAAAGCGCCGTGCCGTTTGTTCAGAGCCTCGAAGACGCCGATGATCTGCCCCTGGGGATCGACGAGGGGGACGCACAGCAGATTTCGGGTTTTGTAACCGGTTTCGACATCGACTTGACGGTGGAATCGGGAGTCGGAATAAGCTTCCTCGACCGTGATGGACTTGCCCGTCTGCAGGCATTCACCCACGATCCCGGCTTTGTCGGGCAGTCTGAGGCTGCGTCCCTCGTAGCCCAGGGCCTGACACGCGACGACTTCATGGTGTGCGCGATCCCACATGAAAATACTCGATCGATCGGCATCCAGCAGTCGGGCCGCTTCGCGGGCAATCATTGCCAGAAGTGAGGTCGAATCGCGCGCCGTGGTCAATTGCGAAGCGATCCGCAGGGTGGTGCGCAGCCGGTCGACCCGTTGCGCCGCACCATCTCGCCGACGTGCAACATCGACGGCCCAGCCCAGTGCCCAGGCGACGGCGAGGGTGCTGACCAGCGACTTGGAAGTCAGGCCTCGCCCGCACAGGACGAGCAGTTCGCTGGAAGTGCCCCCTTTGTGCAGCGGCGCGGCACAGAAGACCCAGCCTGACCCATGATCGGTCGGCGACACGGACAGCAGTCCGGCGGCGTCCCGTTCCAGGGCTTCTGTCATCAATCTGAACGGGAGGCTTTCGACTGGCAGGCGACCGAACTCTCCGAGGCGCTCCCAATCGGAGCCCCGCTGCACGATTCCCACCCATTGGGCGGCGAATTCCGAAGCCACTTCGGGGAGTTCGTGCTTGAGAAAGGCTGTCAAACCGTCGGTTTGCGCAGCCGATTCCAGCAGACGAAAGCAAAACTGGAGTTCGTTGGCGGCGGAATTTCCGCGTTCGAGCCAGGGCAGGTGAGACCAGTTCTGCCAGATGGGTTGCGACACTGCGAGCGGTCCCGGCGGAGCGAAAACTTCCATTTTGTTGTCCGATTGACGTCCTGTCGGTTCGGTTGATTAACCTGTTCGATAGCGCTTTTTACGGCGGGTTTCGTCAGTATGACAACCTGAGATGCCTTTTGTCTACGGTTTGGAGTCGAATTGATGTCGAAATGACTCAGGATGCGTAACACTGCGGCGGGGGCTACGTGCCGGGCCATCGGAAAATGCGATGTGGCAGAGAGATTTGCCCGGAAACGGGGAACCCGGGGCGGATTGCCCCACGTTTCCGACCCGTCGGCAGACGAGCCGTGTCAGTGACTGCCGGGGAATACCCGTCCGGTTGGCGAATCGCTGTGCCGAGCTGGTGACGCGCGGTCGCGATTGCTTTTTTCCGCCAGGCCGGGGTGTGGTCATCTTGAGATTGGGCCGTCAGGGGCGGTTTTTGTGCCAGCCCGTGGCTTCAATCCGCGCGAGTTCTTTGTTGATGGCGGTCCCCTCTCAAAAGGATTACCAGCCTTGGAGTCGGGCGGTTTGACCGGGAGCGTAGTCGGGAAAACCGATGCGGGGGTGGCGGCCACCCGGATAAGGTAACGTCAGCAGTTTGGC
>JAFEBR010000321.1 GCA_018242565.1 Planctomycetota bacterium
GAGATTCTGTTCCACACCGACGCCGCCCAGACGTTCGGGAAGGAAGTTCCGGCGTTGAAGGCCCTGCAGGCCGATCTGGTATCAATCAGTGGCCACAAGATTTACGGACCGCAGGGGATTGGCGCGTTGCGGGTCCGCCGGCGGGGGACCCAGCCGCGCGCGGTGCAGCCGTTATTGTTTGGCGGCGCGCAAGAGCGGGGAGTACGGCCGGGGACGGTACCAGTGGCCCTGGCGGTGGGGCTGGGCGAAGCCGCCCGGCTGGCCGGGCTGGAGTGGGAGACACGGCGAACCGCCGCGCTGGAAATCCGCCGGCAGTTTCTGGCCGAACTGGCCGCCGTGCCGCATGAAATCCATGGAGACCCGACCCGTTGCCAGCCGCATGTGTTGAATGTCAGTTTCCCGGGGATCGACAGCGAGGCCCTGATGCTGGCTCTACGCGATCAGATCGCGGTGTCGAACGGCTCGGCCTGCACGACGTTGCTGTACCGGCCGAGTCACGTACTGCAGGCGATGGGGTTCGGTGACCGCGTGCTCCAATCTTCGATTCGGCTCTCCTGGGAAGGCCAAGGAAGAGGGGGCGGGGCGTTCGGTTTAATAACTGGATTCCAGGCGGTACAGTCGCTGGCGAGTCTGATGCGAGAAAAAACAAATGAATCAATTTGAACTGAGTGTTCCCGCGTTGCGCGGGTATCAGGGTGGCAGCGTTTTCTACTCTGCCTTGGTCCCAATCCGCCTGCTGCCACGGCTACTGCCGATCAACGAGAACGGGGAAGGACGAAGCAGTCGAGGGGGGGCTCTGCAGGCAAACACAACGCGCGGCCGGGCGATCGCGCAGCATCTGTTGGAGTCTGCCAAGGGCGGCCTATTCCCGCCGATCACCATCGCGATTCATCAACCGGTACAATTTGAACCGGGATCACGGGCAGGGGCAATCAAACCTGTGGCTGGTCAGCTTATCATTTCTTTTGATGCCGAAATGAGCGTCATCGACGGTGCCGATTTAATTTGGGCGATACGCCGAGTTCTGCCGGAGCGTCCCGACATTCGCGACGATTATTTGACTGTCATGTTTCACATTGACCCAGATCGAACGCGTATCGGTCAGATTTACAGCGATCTGTCATTGTACCACCATACGGCGCCGAAATCGGTGCGGATTGGTCTCGATACTCGTGATGCGGACGCGCGCTTGACTCGGGAGGTCGCGGCGCGCACGCCCGTGTTCCAGAACGCCATCGAAATGGAAAAGACGACCATTTCCAACCGCTCGCGGAAACTCTTTACCCTCAGTGCGCTCTACCAGGCGAATCAGGAGTTGTTGGCCGACCGACAAAATTTGCCCTTCAAGCAGCGCGTCAAGCTGGCTGTTGAATTTTGGAGCGAAGTTGCAACACACACTCCGGGATGGAAAGCCGTGGTGGCGGGAGACGATTCTGCGGCGGAGATTCGAGCGCGGTTCATTCATTGCCACGGGATTGGCCTTTCGGCGCTGGCGCGTGCCGGTCGCGTCTTGCTGAAACAGTCGCCAGATAACTGGAAGAAAACCCTCGCCGGGTTAGATACGCTCGACTGGTCGCGGGACAATAAGGCGGTTTGGGAAGGGACCGCCATGATCGGTGGGCGGTTATCGAAATCAAATACCGCGATCGCCCAAGCGGGTTACGTTGTCATGCGGCACTTGGGACTAAAGCGTGTTACTGACGGCGGGTAATGCGAAACGTCTTCCTATATTCGGCCCTTGTTGAATTTATATTCGCGGTGCCACGCGAGATGCTTCGGC
>JAFEBR010000322.1 GCA_018242565.1 Planctomycetota bacterium
GATCGACGACTTTGCGGATGGCTTGGATCCGATCTTCGAGCACCAGGATCGAGCTGTTCTCGTCACTCGACAGATCACACGCTTGGTCCGGGTACTCGAAATGCCGCCATACGATATCGACACGTTTCTCGGCAAACTGCAGATCGTTTGAAACTTTTAACCCCTGCGACCAATGTGGGCGCAAGCCATTGTGCTGCCGCACTGTTGGGACAACAGACGTCCGCATCTGAGTTCCCGAGCCATCGAATGCGTCAATCGGTGCGTGTCACGCCGCGGCGTCTCTTGTGTCGGGTTGCGAGCCCCCGGTCACCTCAACGGATGGCGAACGCGAAAGCAGCGCCGACTTTTCAATCGAAATCAATGACTGGCACAACTCGTAAATCTGAAAAAATAATCGGCGACCGTACGACCGCCCAGCGTGCGTCTGCAAAAGGACCGGCCACCGCAAGAATCCGCCACCGGAGGTCGTGGGCTCGACGAGCAGTTTCTTAGATTGGGAATGCTTCTCGGCTCTCGAATCGAGGAGCCCACGATTTCCAAAAAGCGTGGCGACTCTCGTCAACACCCGGTCAAGTGTTCCCAGAGACGCGGCGTGATCCGTGGCGGACGATGGACGACGATGCCAGCGAACCGGTAACGTCGAATGAGGAACGGCTCAACATGGCTCGGGGCGCGGCGGTGCCGAAATCCAATTTTTATCGCGCGCAAGGGGGGAACCCCCTTGCATCCCCCCCAGAGGTCAGAGACCAGAGATCCAGAGACAAAATGAGGACGACGGGGACGGCTCAAGCACTCCGCACCAACCGCAATCCGATGTCGTGGTTACGGGAGGCGGCATCGTCGTGACGGCGAGGCGACGAGGAACAGTGGGCGGCACTGCCGTCCCACGCCCCGCCCCGACAAACACGCCTCCACGAGCCGGCGGAGTGAACATTAGAGCACCACTCCCAGGCATTGCCATGCAGATCCAGCAGGCCGACATCATTGGGATCCGCCTCGCGGCTGAGGTGCCAACGGCGTGCCCTCGCGAACCGCTCCCGTGCTTCGGTTCGAGTGTTTGTGCGTCCCAGGCGATATGCGTAGTTCATCAACGCCGGGTCTGCCTTTTCCCCCCACCAGAAGTCCTGGGAATAGGTTCCCTGCCAGCGGCAGGCCCACTCCCATTCCCATTCGGTCGGCAGCCGGTAGGCTCGCTTCTCAGGATCATTGGCCGTCAGCCACGCGCAGAACGCTTGCGTCATGACCCAGTTTACCCACACAGCCGGTTGTTCATCCTGATCGCTGTACCGATTCCGCCAGCGGTGATGCCCCGGATCAAAACATTCATACAAGAGATTCGTCACCGGAAAATCGGCCATCGCAAACGACGCCATCTCAATTGCCTCTGCGTTCGACACGCCCGTCGCCTGCCAGTCGGCCTCCGAGATGTCACCGTGAAACCGCTTTGCGTTAAATGTGCCTCCCGGAACCGGCACGAACCGCTCCAAAAACTGGTCCAGAGCAGCGATTTGTCCGGCCATGAGTTCGTCACGTTCTGCGGAAAATCTCGCGACGAGCTTTTGGACGACGGCGGCCGGGTTCCCGGCCGGTACACTTTCGACGGTCCAACCATCCAGCATCTCGCAGGCCGTAACCAGGCACGCGCTGTCGCGGAGCCCGCGGACAAACGAGGCTTGCAATGCCGTCTTGGTTTCTGGATTCGGCTCGGGCAGGAGCTCGCCATTCGGCACAGCGTTTTGATAATTGCGCCGCGCCCAATCCCGGTGGACGAGCCAGCGGACGGTCGCCGTGACGTCGGCGTCGAATTCGAGCTGGTCGCGCTGTAGCGCCTCGTACACGACCCAGGGGTTGCCCAGCGCGACGAGTTCGCGGGCCAGGTCGCTGCGGGCGTCGTTTCGATGTTTCGGCGGAACGTTCAAGCGTTCGTCGTCCTGGGCATGGCCTAACGCAAACCGGAGCGTCCATTGCCAGTCCGCCCGCAGATCGCGGAAGGCGAACGCGACTCGCCCGTCCGTTTGTGTCGTTTCGAACAGCCGGATTTCGCGATCGTCGTCGTCCAGCACGCGATGAACATCGACCAGCACGCCTCGAACCTGATCTCGCGTTTGGCGGTCCTGCCACAACGCGGCCAGCCGGCACCCTGCGAAAAACTCCAGAAATGACCGGTGCCGCCATTTCATCCCGTCTGGCCGAGTTGTGTCCGTGCGCTGCAGGTCATCAAAAATCGACAGCGCCGTCACCAGATCGAGTTGCTTCAGCGCTTGTTCGATCTGCGAGTCGGGAACTTTCGTGTCCAACACCTCGTGACGCACAAATCCCAACAGCTTCTCGAATAGACGACCCTGCACCAACGTGTCGAAA
>JAFEBR010000323.1 GCA_018242565.1 Planctomycetota bacterium
AACATGATCAGCCGTGATCCGAGTTGTTGCAGATAATCGGTCAGCGGCAGATCGGCAGTCGTGGGCGCCTGCAGGAAATTGCCGTTCAGGTCAATTCCCACGAACCGCAGCAGGACCATGGCGTAGAGCAGGTACGACACGTGTCGCAGGAATTCGCTGCCCAGCTTGCGGGCAATCCACAGCAGCACGAGCGCCTGCAGCGACCAACTCACCGTGATCCATTCGTGCGAGAGCAGCAAGGGGATTGTCACCGCGACGAAGAAGGCGGCGAGCCCTGTGAAACTGATCAGCAGTTCGCGATCGACCAGGCGGCGCGACAGGAAGTAGAAGACGTGAGCGGTGTAAAAACCGGCCAGTGCCAGCGTGGCGACCGCAACCCAATTCTGCCCGTAGGCCTCATCGATCAGATCGTAAGAGAGTCCGAAGAACACCCCGGCGTTGGCCAGTAACGCCAGCAGGTCGAGCAGGTTCGAGTGGACCTTATTGACGATCTTGTACAGGAAGGTCATCGTCGAAAACAGCACAAAAAACGCGACCAGAAAGGGCATGACTTCCCAGAAGTTCTCGACGGTGTACGGGCGCAGTGATCCGAACACCAGCAGGTATGTCGCAATGAAACTGAGGTAGTTGACGAGCGGCCAGTTCTTCCAATAGCACAGCCCCAGCACGCCGATTCCCAGGACCAGCATGTAGCCATACAGTCCGGGAAAGTTGACCGCACCGGTGGCAAGCACGATCGGGGTGCCATAGCCCCCGATGATTCCCAGCACCGCGACCAGGATCGAATTGAACCGGACTGAGATGCCACCGGCCAGCAGCGTGATCAGACTCATCAAGGCAAATCCGGCTGTCATGCCGATCAGGTGGTACAGGCTGGACGCCGCAAACATGGCGAAGTACAGCGTGGCTAAACCGCCACCCAGAAGCCCCTGCCCGAAGACATGATATCGGCGGCCGAGCAACTGAGTGCCGGCGACCAGCATGCCCAGACCGGCAATCACCGACAGGCCGACGCGGGCGTATTCGTTGAGCAGGCCGTGATCTACTGAATACTTCAGGAAGAAGCCCACCCCCACGACGAGGATCACAATGCCGATGCGCAGCAGCCATTGACTGGCAATGGCATACTCCATCGACACGCCCTGTGGCACGTGTTCTTCACCCACGATAATCCAGCTCCAGATCTTGCGGAGCGTTTCCTTCGCCGCGGTCTCGAAGCGGTTGGGAGCGCGTTCGGGCTGGGCCGCGGGACGCGATCGGGCTGGGGATTCGGCCCGGACACTGGCTGCCG